>JABMPV010000216.1 GCA_013202595.1 bacterium | reverse complement strand
CGGCTACATCGTCACCGATGACGCCATCCAGATCCATGCGGATTGCAGCCAACCGCACCGACCCACCGACGGTGCCGGTAATTCGGGCCGGGCCGCTGACCAGGCCCGTGATGTCGCCGGTCACCTCGCCCGTCACGATGAGTTCGCCGCTGACCAGGAACACATCGCCCTCGACCCTGCCTTCGATGATCGTCCTGCCTCCGAAGGAGTAGAGGTCTTCGCGGACGACATCGGTCGCGGTGACGATGACATTGCCCGACGTCCGGACACTCCCGAGAACTCCGACGAGTGGCAGGGCGACGCCGAATACGACGGCGGCTGCGGCAAGGAGTCGGGTGGGGCGTCTCATCGACGGTGAGCGTACCGGAGTGAGCCCCCCGTTTCCGACGTCCGGGACCCGATGTCCGGGATCCGACGTCCGGTATCCGGTATCCGACGTCTGGTATCCGACGTCCGGGATCCGATGTCCGATGTCCGATGTCCGACCGACAACCGACAACTGACGATCAGCACCCCACCCGAATCGGATGTCGGACAGCCGACCAACGGTCGGCGCCCGACGTCGGACGTCGCTAGAACGGAAGAGCGTCGTTCAGCAGGTTGAGCAGCCACCAGGGAACGACGCCGATCAGGACGGTCGCCAGGGTGGCGATGCCGAGGGCGATCCCCGACGACCAGTCGACCCGCGGGGTGATTGCATCGTCGGATGTCGGGCGGAAGTACATCAGGACGATGACCCGCAAGTAGAAGTAGAGACCTGCGACCGAGGCCACCAGAGCCAGGATCACCAGCCACAGGTAGCCGGCGTCGGCTGCCGCTGTGAAGACGGCCAATTTTCCGACGAAACCGGTCGTCAGCGGGATGCCGGCCATCGACAGCATCGTGATGCCGAGGACGGCAGCGAGGAAGGGTGACCGCCTGGCGAGGCCTTCGTAGGACGAGAGCGGAGAGCGGCCCATCGTGTGACCCGACACGATCGCCGCCACACCGAAGGCGGCGACCACAGACACCGCGTAGGTCGCGACGTAGAACCACATTCCGGCGACGCCGGCGGGACCGGCGACCAGCGAGGTGAGGATGAACCCGGCGTGAGCCACAGACGAATAGGCCAGCATCAGCTTGATGTCGGTCTGGGCGAGAGCCAGCAGCGTGCCCAGGACTATCGACACCGCGGCGATGACGGCGACTGCCGGAGCCCAGTCGGCGATGTTGGCACCGAGGGCGACGGTGAGCACACGGGCCAGAGCGGCGAAGCCGGCGACCTTGGCCGATGCCGCCAGGAAGCCCGTGATGCCTCCCGGAGCACCCTGGTAGACGTCGGGCGACCACACGTGGAAGGGCGCGGCCGTCACCTTGAACCCGAGACCGACGATCAGCAGGGCGATCCCTGCGAGCAGCAGGCCGGGTTCGAGGATGATGGTGGAATCGAGGAACGCAGCGATACCGGCGTCAGCCCGGATGATTCCCCTGGCGCCCGCCTCATAGATGGTCGGGTCACCGTAGATGGACAGGCTGCCCGTGGCGGCGAACAACAGAGCGACGCCGTAGAGGAAGACGGCCGAGGCAAATGCTCCGAGCAGGAAGTACTTGAGTGCCGCCTCGTCTGCATCCGCCCTGGACCGGGTGAACCCTGCGAGCACGTAGAGGCTGATCGAGAACACCTCGAGGGCGATGAACAGCATGATGAGATTGGCGGATGCCGCCATCAGATGGGCACCGGCAGCGGCGAGCAGCAGCAGCGACACCATCTCCGCCCCGCGACGACGCATCTCGGTCACCAGGCGCCACCCCGACATCAGGCTCAGCCCCGCCAACGGGAAGACGACCATGCCGGCCATGGCTGAGAATCCGTCGCCGGTGATCATCCCGCTGAAGGCCAATTCGCCGGAGCCGCCGGACCACTCGACCCACTGGAACACCGACAGTACGGTGGCCGCCACGATGCCTACCCCTGCGATGCCCCCCCAGACGCGGGGGTGCGGGTCGAAGTTGACCTCGACCAGCAGGAGCACCACGACTGCAGCAGTCAGAGCGATCTCGGGAGCGATGGCGAGAATGTCGAGATTGCCAACCATCACTCACCAACCTCCAGCACTATCTCGGCCTGGGTGCCGAAGTCGGGCACCTCATAGTCGGTCACCAGTTCGATCCGATCGAGGATCACCTGGACCGATGGCTCGATCCTCTCGAGGACCGGGTACGGGTAGACACCGAGGAAGATGATCAGGGCGGCCAGAGGCGCAAGGATGAACCGCTCCCTGAGACCGATGTCACTCAGACCCTCATTGGCCGGCACGCTGATCGGCCCTGTGAACATCCGCTGGTAGGCCCACAGCAGGTAGATCGCCGCAAGCACGACGCCGAACGATGCTGCGACTGCGTAGGCGGGCAGCGACAGGTAGGTGCCGATGAGCACCAGGAACTCGCCGATGAACCCGTTGAGCCCCGGCAGTCCTATCGATGCGAATGCGACGAAGAGGAATGCCCCGGCGTACACCGGCATCACTGAGGCAAGGCCGCCGAACTCGGAGATCTCCCGGGTGTGCCTGCGCTCATAGAGCATCCCGACCAGGAGGAACAACGCACCCGTGGTGAGGCCGTGGTTGACCATCTGGATGACGCCGCCCTGCAGGCCCTGGCTGGTCAGAGAAAAGATTCCCAGCACCACGAAGCCGAGGTGACTCACCGACGAATAGGCGACGAGACGCTTGATGTCGGTCTGGACGATGGCCACGGCCGCCCCATAGATGATGCCGATCACCGCCAGTACGGCCAGGACGGGCACGAGGTCGACACTCGCCTCGGGGAACAGCGTCAGATTGAACCGCAGCAAGCCGTATGCGCCGAGTTTCAGCAGCACGCCGGCCAGGATCACCGAACCGGCAGTGGGCGCCTCGACGTGGGCGTCGGGCAGCCAAGTGTGGAATGGGAAGATTGGCACTTTGATGCCAAACGAGATGGCGAATGCGCCGAAGAGCCAGAACTGGGCGTTGCGGGTCAGGTCCACGCCCATCAACTCGACGAAGTCGAATGTGAGGCCACCGCTCTGATCGCCCGCCATCACTGCCAGGGCGATGATCGCAGCGAGCATCAGCGCCGATCCGAAGGCAGTGAACAGGAAGAACTTCACCGCCGCGTAGATGCGATTCGGGCCGCCCCACACCCCGATGATGAAGTACATCGGGACGAGCATCGCCTCCCAGAACACGAAGAAGAGGATGAGGTCCAGCGAGACGAACACGCCGATGATCCCTGCCTCCAGGAACAGCATCGCCGCGACGTACCCCCGCACCTTCTCTTTGATGCCCGTGGAGGCCAGCAGGGCAATCGGGAACAGGACGACGGTCAGCACCACGAGGAACAGTGATATGCCGTCGATGCCTACGTGATAGCCGACACCCCACGGGGCGTACCAGACAGCCTTCTCGACGAATTGGAATCCGGCCTCGCCCTTCTGGAACTCGACGAGCAGATACCAGGCCAATCCCAGCGGAAGGGCGCTGAGGGCCACGGCGATCGGAATGACCAACTCGTTGCGAGTCTTGGGGATGGCCATGACGAGGAGGCCTGCCGCCGCGGGAAGCAGGATCAGCAGCGTGATCACGGGGAAGCCTGCAATGGCGACGTCCATCTAGAACGCTCCCCTCGATAGGAACCAGGCAAGGAGTCCGACGGCACCGAGGAGGATCCACAGCGCGTAGGACCTGACAAATCCGGTCTGCAGCGGCCGCAACCAGCCACCGACCTTCTGGACGACCACGCCGATACCGTTGACCGCTCCGTCGACACCCTTCGTGTCGACCACATCGGCCAGCCAGCGGGACACTGCACCGCCGCCGCCGACGAACACCTTGCCGTAGGCCTCGTCGACGCCGTACCCGCGCCGCAGTGTCTGCCACACGGGTCCCGTCTCGGCGGGACGACTCAAGCGTCGCAGGTAGACCTGAGCCGCGAGGACGATGCCGATGGCCGCAATCGATGCAGACACGATCGCAAGGATCCACGGCGTGGTGCCTTCAGGCAGATGCGCCATGTGGACGAACTCGAATGCAGGCTCGAGGAAGTGCTCCAGCGTCGGCTTGAACGGGGTGTTCCCCCGGCCGCCG
>JABMPV010000022.1 GCA_013202595.1 bacterium | reverse complement strand
GGGCGGCTACCCCCACTTCATGCTCAAGGAGATCTACGAGCAACCCAATTCCATCAGCGAGACCCTGTCGGGCCGACTCCACGAGGACGGTTCGGTCGATCTCGAGGGCGTCGACTTCCCGGAGGGCTTTGCCGACGACCTGGACAAGATCTGGATCACCGCATGCGGAACCGCATTCCACGCAGGGCTCATCGGCAAGGAACTGTTCGAGGGGCTGCTCAGGGTGCCTACCGAGGTCGCCTTCGCCCACGAACTCCGGTACGCCAACCCGATCATCCGGCCCGGGACGCTCACCATCGCCGTCAGCCAGTCGGGTGAGACGGCCGACACATTGGCGGCAGCGAATCTCGCCAAGGAGCGGGGGAGCAGGCTGCTCGCGCTGACCAATGTGGTCGGGTCGACTCTCACGAGGGATTCCGATGATGTGCTCCTGACCAGGGCAGGCCCCGAGATCGCCGTGGCGTCCACCAAGGCCTACATGACGATGCTGATCGGTGAGTATCTCCTGGCACTCGCCATCGGACAGCAGCGGGGGATCGTCGACACGAACCGGGCCGCCGAGATCGGCCGGGGCCTGCGTCACCTTCCCGCAGCTGTCGAACAGGTGCTCGAGCGTGCGGACATCATCAAGGATCTGGCTCCGACCTTCGCAGCCCACGACGACGTGTACTTCCTCGGGCGGGGTCTGGACTACGCAGTGGCGATGGAGGGCTCCCTCAAGATGAAGGAGATCTCCTACGTGCACTCAGAGGCGATGCCGGCAGGGGAGTTGAAGCACGGCACGCTCGCCCTCGTCACTGAGGGGACGCCGGTGATCGTCGTGCTGACCCAGCAGGACGTCTACGACAAGACGGTGTCTGCCATCCAGGAGGTGAGGGCTCGCGGCGCTTTCGTCGTGGTGGTCGCCTACGACGACGATCAGCGGGCCGAGAAGCATGCCGATGTCGTCTTGCGAGTCCCTCGCGTTGCCGACCTGCTGAGCCCGGTCGTGTCGATCGTCCCGCTGCAATTGCTCGCCTATCACGTCGCTTCCGAGCGCGGGCACGACATCGATCAGCCTCGCAACCTCGCCAAGAGCGTGACGGTGGAGTGACATGCGGATTGTTGGGCTCGGAGTAGATCTCGCAGACATCGAGCGCATCGGCAGCGTGCTGGCCAAGTACCCGAGATTCGCCGAACGGTGCTTCACCGAGCACGAGCGGGAGTATGCGTTCCGCTTCGCCAAGCCCGAACGCAGACTGGCTGCGCGCTTCGCCGGCAAAGAGGCTGTGATGAAGAGCATGGGGACCGGCTGGCGCCGGATTCGTTGGCAGGACGTCGAGATCACCGGTGGGGGCAAGCCCACCGTTCGGGTCTCCGGCACAGCCAAAGCGCGGTGCGAGATGCTCGGGATCACCGGCTTCGAGGTGACCATCACGCATACAGATACCGATGCGCTGGTCTTTGCCATCGCCCTGGGCGAGCACGAGTAGCGCCTTTCGGCGGTTGTCTGTCATCAGTCATCAGTCATCAGTGATCGGTCAGAACCTGCGGACACAATCGGTGACGGGTCGGGATGCTCGATCACCAACGCCATCACGATCCGGTGTGGAGGATCAAAGGGTCGAGTTCGGAGCGCAACGGGTCGGCACCACGTAGGGTCGGTGATCGATGCCGAAACGAGGGTGACGATGCCCGAACAGTGCGATGTGGTCGTGATCGGTGCCGGCCTCGGTGGACTCAGCGCCGCCTGCTACCTGGCACGAGAGGGCAAGCAGGTGGTTGTGCTCGAGCATCATTCTGTGCCGGGTGGCTATGCCCACGAGTTCACCCGGAAGGGGTTCAACTTCGAGGTCGCTCTGCACGCACTGGATGGAGTCACCCCGGGTGGGTGGGTGTATCCGATCCTCAAGGACCTCGATGTGCTGAAGCGGGTCGAGTTCACGCGACTCGATCCCTTCTACACCGCATCCTTTCCTCGCCACGAAGTCACAGCGCATGCGGACCCGATGGCCTACGAGGCAGAACTCGTTCGGTTGTTCCCGCACGAGCGCACCGGCATTCGCAGCCTGATCGAAGCGATGTTCGGCGTGTGGGCGGACACACGCCGCTTTGGCGAAGATGGCGAACAGGGCACGAGGCCATCGCTCGAAGCGATCCCGACCCGGTACTCCCGGATGGTCGACGCCATGGGCACTTCCTGGGAGGAGTTCATGGCCAGGCACATCTCCGATCGCGAGGCCATGGCGGTCATGAGCACGCTGTGGGGCTACTTCGGGCTTCCTCCGTCCCGCCTCAATGCGGCCACCTTCATCTTGCCGTGGATCTCCTACCACTTCTTCGGAGCGTGGTACCCCCAGGGCCGCAGCATGGCTGTGAGCAGAGCACTCGAGGAGTACCTGGTGGAGCACGGCGGTCGGGTCAGGTACTTGCAGACCGTGGACCGGATCGAAATCGAGGACGAGGAGGCCGTTGCAGTCGGAACCGAGCAGGGGCTCAGGATCGAGACCGACGTGGTGGTCAGCAACGCCAATCCCAGAGACACGATCCTCTTCGCAGGGGCTGATGCCTTCCCCGAGGAGTACGTCAAACAGGTCGCGGACCCTCTGCCCGCGATGTCGAATCTCGTTGCCTACTTCGGGGTCGAGCGGTCGCCGCAAGATCTCGATTGGCCCAGGCACGAGCACTTCGAAGTGGGCGGCTACGACCTCGACGCCGACTACGAGGCGGCGATGGCGGGCCGGTTCGAGGATGCAGGGATGGTGGTGACCCACTACACCCACGTAGACACGACGGCGGCACCGGGCGACTCCAGCGTCATCATGGCGATGACCCTGGCCCCATGGGAACATGCCGACGTCTGGGGCACCGGCGGCGAGATGAAGGGGTATCGGCGCAATCCGGCCTATCTGGCGGCCAAGGATGCCGCTGGCGCCGCTCTCCGTGCCAGGGTGGAGCGACTCATCCCTGGAGTGGCAGGGGCGATCCGGGTCGAGGAGGTGGCCACACCACTCACCAACTGGCGCTACAGCCGCAACACTGGGGGCGCGATCTACGGGTCGATCCAGAGTGTCGACAACATGTATCTCGGGAAGCTCCAACCGACCACGCCGATTCGCAATCTGTTTCTCACCGGAGCCTGGGTCTCCGGTGGTGGCATGTCATACGCTCTGGCGTCGGGTAGGACGACCTCGGGGCGGGTCATCGCCTTTCTCGATGGGACCATTGCGGTCGATCCCATGGGTATCGAGATCGACGCGGGTGACGGTCTCACCGCGGGTGACGGTCTCACCGTTGGAGAACCTCCTCCCGAGTCGGCTGCGCCGATAGAGACGACGACGGGACGGTTGCCGCATGCCGTGCTCGTTGCTGCCGGATCGGGCAGGCCCATCGACCTGCGTGCTGTGGGCCGACCGGCGGTGTTGGTCTGCCACGGCCAGTCGACTGCTGCCACGGCCCGACTGGTCAACGAGGCCGTTCGTCGTGACTACGGGCCCAATCGCGTTCTGGTGGCCAGCGTCGTGAACCTGCGGTCGATCCCGAAGATGCTGCGCAAGGTGGCCGAGCGGTCCATGGAGAAGGCGTATTCGGCGAGCGCATCCTTCCTGGCCGATGGCCTGGCTCCCGACGAGTACGTGGTGATCTTGCCCGACTGGGATGGGTCGATCATCGCAGCGCTCGGCGCCTCGGACGTCGATACAGAGGCCGTCACGTTCGTCGTAGATGCAGATGGTGCGGTGGTGAACGAGATTCCGGGGGACGACACCGGTCGCCTCATGTCGAGCCTTGGATCGATTGTCGGGTGATACCGGTCCCGTGATGGCCGGGCATCTGCCGGCGTCCGGTGGCTGAGTCCTGCAGAGCAGTGAGCGCGGTCGCGCGTGCCGGCTACTCGCGCTTGAAGATCCGCCCTATCCCCGACGGCGGGTCGCTGGCCAGCAGGCGCCGCCACCCCGGATGGCGATCCCCCAGACGCCGAAACCAGTCGAGGTATACGAGAAGCAGGGTGAAGATCATCAGCGCGAACGGCAGGATCGGCAGGATCTGCGAGAGGTCGGGCCACACGGGTTGGAGTTTCAGGGCGAGCGTCTGCAGAGCGCCGAAGAGGTAGCACCCGATCGCTCCGCGGATGGGGTGCCAGCCGCCGAAGATGACGATTGCCAGAGCGATCCATCCGAAGTTCTGCGTGAGTCCGTCGCGCCATCCCAGTTTCACATCGAGCGAGAACGCGGCCCCGGCCATGCCGACAAGACCACCGCCGATGATGGTGTAGATGTACCTGAGTCGATTGACCGGAATGCCGCGGGCGAAGGCCGCTTCGGGACGCTCTCCCACACCCTGCAACTCGAGGCCGCGTTTTGTCCTGAAGATGAACCAGTAGGCCGCGATCACCACGAGGTACGACCCGTACACAGAGAGGTTGTGGTCGAACAACACATCGCCGATGACGGGGATCTTCGAAAGCCCGGGAATGGCCCACGGTTCGACGTGGGCCGCCCGCTCACCTACATAGGGGTCACCGAGGAACGAGGCGAGATCGGCTGCCAGCAGGGTCAGGACGAATCCGACCGCGATCTGGTTGAGGTGGAGCTTGATGCTGGAGAAGGCGATCAGTGCCGCGATGCCTGCCGACACGAGGATTGCCGCGAGGAAACCCAGCCACACGCTCCCCGTGATGAAGGATGTGGCGAAGGCGGCCATGGCCGACAGCATGATGCTGCCGTCGAGCGACAGGTTGATGACGCCGGCCTTCTCTGTGATGGTCTCCCCCACCACGGCGTACACCAGGGGGGATGCCGTTGCGATGATCGTGGCCAGTTCTTCCATCAGCTCTCCACCAACGTCGCTCCGGCGACCCGCCGCTTCCCGAGATGCCGCTTGGCCTGAACGCCACCCGCCAGCAGGGCGAACAGGACGAGCACTCCCTGCAGCACGCCACCGATCGCAGAGTCCAATCCGAGGCGAAGGCTCAATTGGGTGCTGCCGACCGACAGGGCCATGAAGAAGAGGGCAATGGGAGCGATCCACGCGGTGCGGAAGGCGGCCAGCAGGACCACCAGAATCCCGAGGAACCCGTATCCGCCTGAGATAGACGGCACCAGCTTGTGGTGGAAGGCGGTTGCCTGGACGGTCCCTGCCAGGCCGGCGAGCGCGCCACACAGGGCGAAAGCGGCCAGCATGTAGCGGTCGGTCGGGATGCCGAGCAGAAAGGCGCTGCGGTTGTTGGCGCCCACCGCCTTCAGTTTGAGACCAAACGCGGTGCCTCGCATGAGGAAGAAGACGGCGATGACCGCGATGACGGCGATGGTCAGCGCGAGCCACGAGAACCCGCCGACCTCGGGCATCCATACCTCGGCCCTGAACAGGTCGGTGCCGCTCGTCGAGGCGACCCCTGCCCGCTGCCACGGCCCGATGATGAGATACACGGCGAGGCCGGTCGCCACGAAGTCGAGCCCCAGCCCGCCGAAGATCTCATTGACCTTGCCATAGACCCGCAGCACTCCTGCAAGGAGACCCCAGATGATCCCGCCGATCATCCCGGCCAGCAGAGTCGCGGGGATGATGAAGTAGGCCTCGCCGGGGACCTCCCTGGCCACCCACGTCGCCAGGATGGCGCCGATCACGATCTGGCCCTCGATGCCGATGTTCCACAACCCCGCAGCGAAGGTGATGATCAGCCCGGCTGCGGCGAGCACCAGTGGCACCCAGGTGAGGAGCGTGTCCGCCAGCTTGTTCGTCGTGCCGAGTGAGCCATTCCACACCAGGTTGAACGATCGGAGGGGAGGCGCGTCGACGGCCAGCAGCAGGAGGACGGCGACCGCGGCGGCGAGGACGATCGGCAGGACGGCCAACCCGATCCGGCGCATGCGGTCGTTCATGCCACCGACCTGCCTCCGATGAGATGACCCAACTGATCCCCATCGGTCTGGCGCGCATCGAGTTCCTTGATGACCCTCCCAGCGAAGAACACGAGGATCCTGTCGCTGTAGAGCAGCAACTCATCGAGGTCGGCGGAAGCGAACACGACTGCCGTGCCGTGGTCCCTGCGTTCGAGGAGCTGGGTCCAGACCCAGTCGGCCGATTCGATGTCGAGGCCTCTGGTGGGGTGCTCCATCAGCAGCAGCCGGATGTGTGGCGGCATCATCGCGAGCAGCAGCCGCTGCTGGTTGCCGCCCGACAGCGACTCTGCGGTGGAGTCGGGCGTGCCCTTGATGGAGAACTCCTCGATCAGCGCGGCCGCCCGATCCGCGGCGGCGTCCCAGTCGACGAAGAAGTCGGATGCGCCTGCGGCCAGCACGAAATGCTCTGTGATCGTCAGCCCCGAGACCAGGCCCTCTTCCAGGCGCCCTGCCGGCAGGTAGTGGACGCCGGCTTCGTGGTAGGAGCGATAGGCGAGACCGGTCATGTCCTTGTCGCCCAGGGCGATCGATCCCGACTCGGGCTCGAGGAGGCCGGTGCACGCCTCCAGCAGCAGCCGCTGGCCACTGCCTTCGAGCCCTGCAAGGCCGATGATCTCCCCTTCACTCACTCCGAGTGAGGTGGCATCTGTGTTCAACAGCCCGCTGCCGAGCACGACATCGTCGAGGCGGAGGGTCGTCGATCCCGTGGATGACCCGGCGCGGCCGGTCGGGGCGATGATCTTGCCGAACATCATCTCGACCAGCTGCTCGGCCGGTACGGGGAGACGGGTCTCGCCGACCACCTTGCCGAGCCGCATCACGGTGACCCGGTCGCACAGATCCTCGATCTCCTCGAGCTTGTGCGAGACGAACACGACGATCATGCCCTCGGCTGCAAGGGTCTTGAGGGTTGCAAAGAGCTGCTCGCGCTGGCTTGCCGATATCCCCGTCGTCGGTTCGTCGAGGATGAGGACCCTGGCCCCCAGCCACAGCAGCCGGGCGATCTCCAATTGCTGGCGTTCCCCGACTGTGAGGCGGCGCACCGGTGTGTCGTGGTCGAAGGAGAACCCGAATCGGTCACTGAGCTCATCGAGGCCCTCTGCGGCTATGCCCCTGTCGTTGGTGCCCGAACCGAGCATGAAGTTGTCGAGCACGGTGAAGGGGAGGAAGACAAGGGGATCCTGGTGGAGCATGCCGATGCCCGCTTCGATGGCGTCGCGCGGCGAGCGCAGGGCGAGCAGTTCCCCGTCGAGCGAGATCTCCCCGGAGCCGGCCTCATGGAATCCGGAGAGGACCTTCATGAGTGTCGACTTGCCTGCGCCGTTCTCACCCAGCAGGCCATGCAATTCGCCCGCCTCGACTCGCAGGGTCACGCCATCGTTGGCGCGCACTCGACCGAAGTGCTTGTGGATGTCGACCAGTTCGAGCGCCATCGTGAGCGGAGGCTACCCATCCAACGTCCATGGCGCGAAAAGGGGAGGGGCGATGCCCCTCCCCTTTCGATGATCAGTCGGCTGCCGGTGCCTAGTTGGAGGCGCTGGCTCCGATCATGCCTTCGAGCAGTTGCTTGGTGTACCAGAGTTGGTGGTCGCTGGCGACCTCACCGTCGGTCAGGTACGGAGTCCCATCCTGGTAGTTGAGCGGTCCGGTGAACAGCACGATGTCGCCGCCGGCCAGGCCGTCGATGAATTCCTCCAGTGCTGTTGCGCTGTCGTCCGACAGGCCATCACCCTCCACGAAGCCGACGCCGCTGGTGTTGAGGCTGTTGAGGTCGTCCCAATCAGGGCCGAACCAGTTCCACTCCGCCGCGAACTCGCCCTTGATGACCGACTTGGTCACCTCGAGATATGCCGGTCCCCAGTTGAAGTACGGCACGCCCAGGCAGATCTCAGGCTTCTCCTCACAGGCTCCCTCGTAGTCGTACGGCACCGCCCAGACGGCGTCGCCGCCATCGGAGCGCTGTCCGGCCACAACCAGTGCCTCGGTCGTATCGATGCCGGAGATGACAACGTCCGCTCCGCCGTCGAAGAAGTCGTTGGCCACCTGGGTCGGATCGAGCGTGACGCCCGGGATGTTGAACCAGAAGCCGATCCAGTTGACGCTGAACGTCAGCGCCGCCGGATCCTCACCCCGCACCTCGCTCCAGCAGTACTGGGCACCGAGGTAGACCGAGTTGGCCAGCCGTCTGGTCTCGTCGTTGATCAGCGGTCCGAGATAGCCGATGTTGCCCGTCTCAGTGGTGAGACCTGCAGCGCATCCGGCGATCTGCTTGGCGTAGTACATCCGGCCCATCTCGTTACCGAGGTTGTCGAGGTCGGCGCGATAGCCCTCGCCGTCCGCCCAGGCGCTGTCGCCCGACGACCACACCATCGGCACATCCGGGTGATTGGCCGCACCCAGCTCGATCCCGTCCTTCATGTCATCGGATGTGGCGAAGATGAGCTGTGCTCCCTGTGCCACCATGTCGTCTACGACCTGATCGACGGTGATCTCGGGTCGGTCGGCGCCGTTCACCTTGTCGAGGACGATCATCGTCGCCCCGAGTTGCTCCTGGAGATATTCTCCTGCTTCATAGTGAGCCTGGCTCCAGCCGCGGTCATTCTGCGGTCCGACCAGGATCATCCCGAAGGTGAATCCTTCACCACTTACTTCGTCATCGTCGTCGCCACATGCGCCTGCCAGCATTGCCAGCACGGTGATGATGGCGAGGAACTTTGCCCAGTATTTCCCCTTCACGGTCCTCTCCTCCCGTTTCCTGGCCACATCCTATGGATTTGGCGAGACACCGTATCCGGGCCTTTCGGCCCATCCTCGGGCGGATCGTGTGAAAGTCTGGATCATTAGGCTCGCACCGAGGAGAGTGACGAAGGAGGAAGCGATGGAAGCCTTCATCAGGGGCCTGCCAAAGGTGGAGTTGCATCTCCACATCGAGGGCACACTCGAACCAGAAATGATGTTCCAACTCGCGGCGCGCAACGGCCTCGATCTGCCGTTCGCCTCGGTGGAAGAGGTACGGGCGGCCTACGAGTTCACCGATCTGCAGTCCTTCCTCGACATCTACTACCAGGGGGCCGGCGTCCTCCGGACCGAGCAGGATTTCTACGACCTCATGTGGGCCTATCTCGATCGGATGGCGGGTGAGAACCTGCGCCACGCCGAGATCTTCTTCGATCCCCAGACCCACACCGAGCGCGGGATCGGCTTCGAGGTCTTCATGGCAGGGTTCGAGCGGGCCAGGAGCGATGCACTGGACTGCCACGGCATCTCGACGATGCTGATCATGTGCTTCCTGCGCCATCTCCCCGGCGAGGCGGCGGTCGAGACGTTCGAGCAGGCAGTTCCGTACCTCGACCAGATCGACGCGGTCGGACTCGACTCAGGTGAGGTAGACAACTCGCCGGAGCGTTATGAGGAGGCGTACGGCCTGGCCAAGGCGGCAGGTCTGCGGTTGGTGGCACATGCAGGGGAGGAGGGACCGCCCGCCTACATCTACGGCGCTCTCGACGTGCTGGGCGCCGAGCGGATCGATCACGGCGTTGCCTGTGAGCAGGACGACGAGTTGGTGGAGCGCCTGGCCGCCGGGCGGATCCCGCTGACCATGTGCCCGCTCTCCAACCTCAAGCTACGGGTGTTCGACCGGTTGGAGGAGCACAACATCAAGCGCCTGCTCGACCGGGGTGTTGCGGTGATGGTCAACTCCGACGACCCGGCCTACTTCGGCGGCTACCTCACCGACAACTACCTGGCGATCCAGACGGCGCTCGGC
>JABMPV010000215.1 GCA_013202595.1 bacterium | reverse complement strand
GCATTACGCGGGCCCCCGCCCGTTCGAGCACCTCGATCACCTCCGGAGACGGATGCCCGAACGTGTTTGGCCCGACGCTGATGACGGCCACCGAGGGAGCACTCGCAGCCAGCCAGTCGAGATCGCTCGTGGCAGCACCCTGGTGCGGCACCTTCAGGACATCGGCCGGCAGGGGACCCAGGTCGTGCTGGGCGAACGTCTCGATATCGCCTACCAGCAGTGCCGTGTGCCCTCCCGCGACGACCCTGATGACCAGAGAGCCATCGTTGGGCGACGCGTACCGGCGAAGCGGCCCGAGTACCTCGAGTCTCAACGATCCGATCTCGGCGACCCACCCGGCCTCCGGCACCTCTACCACCACACCGGCAGCCTCCGCCCCGGCGATCAAATCGTCGAAAGCACCGCCTTCGCCCTCCTGCTCCGGATGCCACACCCGCTCCACGTTGACGAATTCGGTGATCCCGACCAGACCGGTGGTGTGATCGGCATGCAGGTGGGTGACGATCAGCAGGTCGATCCGGCGGACGCCCCGGGATCGCAGCGCGGAACGGAGCAGGGCGGCATCCGGTCCCCCGTCGATGAGCACGACCTCGCCCTCGGGACCCCTGAGGAGCACCGAGTCTCCCTGACCGACGTCGAGCACCGTCAGTTCGGGTCCGTCCGGCGGACCCGGCCCGCCCGGCAGCGCGATCATCGCGAGAGCGACGGCGCCGGCCATGACCGCCGCCGGGCGGAGGCGAGGGTGGAGTGCCGCCGCCCCGATCAGCCCACAACCGAGTGCAGCAGTCGGTCCCAGGTGCGGCAGATCGGCACTGGATCGGGCAATGGCCAGCACCGCCTCGGCACCCATCAGCCCCGTCCCCGTCATGGGCTCGAACCCGGCCAGAACGCCGATCCCTCCGATCGCCGTCGCCCAGGCCACCAGCGGAGCGGCCACCACGTTGGCGAGCGGCGCAGCCACGGGAACGGTTCCGAACACCATGAGGAGGATCGGAGCCACGGCGATCTGAGCCGACACGGTCGCCCCCAATGCCGCCCATGCCCATCTCGGCCCGCGATCGGCCCACATGCCTGCACCAGCCAGCACGCCGGCAGTTGCCGCCACCGACAACTGGAACCCGACGTCTCCGGCCAGGTCGCCCGACACCAGGAGCAGAGCAGTCACCGCAGAGCCGAGCGCCGCCCAGCCGTCGAGGGCGAACCCGGACATCCGGGCTCCCAGCACCATGGCCGCCATGGCGGAAGCCCTGACCACCGACGGCTCCCACCGTGTGACGACCAGAAAGAGCGCCAAGCCCGCAAGTCCCACTGCCGAACGCGACCTGGGGCCGGGCGTCACAGGGGCGGTCAGCAGCCACCATCCGGCGAGAAACAAGGCGACATTGCTTCCCGACACCGCCACGAAATGGCTCAGGCCCGATCGTCGCAGCGCCTCGGAGTCGGCATCGGGCAGGTCTCTGACATCGCCGATCAGAAAGCCCGCCAGCAGGGCTGCGGATGCCCTCCCGTCGAAGGGGGCGAGGCCGGACTGGATCCGATCGCGCACCCCGTTGCCCGCGAGGAACAGCGGATCGTGAGGTGGCCCGACGGCGAGGATGACTGCATCCGACAGACGCCCGGCGATCGGATCGCCGCGGTACCAGCCCGGGGACGTCGTGAGCCGCCCCTTGATGACGACGCGCTCCCCCGCAGCGACGTCGACCGATTCATTGGTGGTCACGATCAGCCTGGGGCCGTCCCAGGCCACCCAGCCATCCGCCGCGCCCAGATGGGTCGGCTCGACCGTGAATGTCTCGGCGCCGAATCTGGAGTCGACCGGATCCGTGATCACTGCCGCTGTCAGGGTGTGCCTGCCCTCCGGTATCGCCGTGGTCATCGTGGCCATGGCCCGCCCGGCTGCGAGCACGCCGGAGACCGATCCGGCACATGCCACCGCCAGCAGCAGCGCTCCTCGCCGCGATCTGCCGACCGCCAGGAGCACGCCGGTCATCCCGAACAGTGCTGCCGACCACAGGCCCACCCATGCTCCGGCGGCGACGCCGATCCAGGCGGCAACCGCCGCCGCGCAGGCCTCAGCACCCGGCCCTGCAGGCAGGCGCAGCCGGGTCAGGGCACCACCACTGAGTCGCGCATGGCCGCCAACTTGGCCTCACCGATCCCGGTCACATCGAGCAGGTCCTCGACCACCGCAAACGGGCCGTACTCATCTCTGTGGGCGGCGATGCGCTCTGCCAGCACGGGGCCGACCCCCGGGAGTGACTGGAGCACATCCACACCGGCGGTGTTGATCCTCACGCGCGAACCATCGGTTTCAGCCATCCCACCACCGGAGGCGTCGGGCACGTTCAAATGCTGACCATCGCTCACAGGCGCCGCCAGGTTCAATGCGCCGAGGTCGGCGCCCGGCACCACGCCCCCGGCTGCAACGAGCGCATCGGCCACTCGCGAACCTTCCGGGATCGACACGAGACCGGGGTTGGCGACCAATCCTGTGACGTGCACGGTCAGGGTGCCGGCGGATATCCCCGAGACCGAGGCGATCAGCGTGGGTGGCGGAGGTTCGGGCGCGGCGGCGGTGTACCAGAGTCCTGCACCGCCGACGAGAGCGGCGGCGATGACGGCCGGGATGAAGTGACGGCGTTCCACAGCACCGTCCTATCAGTTGGGAGTGACACGGGGAACCCCGTTGTCATAGGCGCGAGCACCACTGGCAAACCCGGGAGAGGTGATGCCTGTGTGTTCTCCCCCACCTCCGGTGGGGGAGATGCCCGGCAGGGCAGAGGGGGCCAACCCGTGCCGTGAACCGAGCAACCGAGCGACACAGCGCGGCCATGGGTCGCGCAGTGTCGTTTGCCAAACGGATCCACCCGGTCTCCATTGGCCCTCCCCCCGAGCCACCCAATGGCAGCGGCCTGCCTCCTCCGAGCAACCCGTTGCTTGTGTCCCGGGATCAATCATGGATGGTCGGTCGACGGTGACCCACCGGTGAGGAAAGTAACGGCGTCCGCTGCATCCCCTGAACCGGCGGCATGAACATCGGAGCGCTGCGAAACGCCGGTGTCTCTACGGAACCGTTACCGGGCGTGTCATACACTGCGTCGCATGAATCGAGTCTTGGCCATCGTTCTGGCGCTTCTCATCATCGGTGCCTCGTGCAGCGGCGGTGGTGGACCTTCTCTATCGGAGGACCAGGAGAACTGGTGCAACCGCAACAGGGATCAGCACGGGCTGGTGGGCATCGAACTCGGTGAAGCGGGACAACCCGGCGTCACGCCCGAGTTCACTTCTGATGACTTCGCGTTCAGATCCTTCGAGTTCTACTGGACCGGAGAGGCTGGCTGGAATCGAGCCTGCAGAGAGGCCTACGAGCGCTTCGCAGCACCCGAGTGACGGCCCTCGAGCGGAACCCGGACCTCCGATATCGGCAGAGCCACCACCCACCGCCTCGGCTGGTGCGACTATCAACTGCTCGGCAACCTGGTCACAGTCGGGCCACCACCCGCGTCACAGCCCACTTCCCCAGGATTTCGACGGCCCGATCGGCGGCACGGAACACCGGGATGCCGGCGCTCTCGATGGCCGACGCCATCGGGTCGTAGGCAGGCCCCGCATCGATGGCGACCACCCAGGGGATGTCGGTCTCATCGGCGAGGTCTGCGAGGAGCGAAGCGATCGACTCCGGGTCACCGACGTCCTCCTCGTAGCCGGTCCCGGCCGCCAGGGTCTGCAGCGCCCCGGTGAAGGGCACACACCCGACCACGGCGAGATCGACACCCGGGTCGGTGAGCACCGACCGGACGGCGTCGGCAAACGGTCTATCTCCTGCGATCGGAGTGAGGTCGAGGGGGTTGCGGGCCGAGACGATCTCGGCCACCCCGGCGGTACCGAGGGCGTTCCCGAGAGTCACGATGGTCTCATCGCCGAATCCGGCCAGTTCGAGGGGTCCGAGGGCATCGGCCATGGCCACCGACTCGAATCCGGCATTCGACACCAGACCCACGCTGACACCCTTGGGCCGGCGACCGCGCAGCAGCACCATCAGCCTGAGCAGATCGTCGAACTCCTCGAGGCTGTCCGCAACCATCGCCCCGGCCTGCTCGGAAACCGCCCGGGCGACAGTCTGATCTCCGGCAATCGACGCCGTGTGCGACACCGCGGAATCCGCCCCTGCGCCGGTGCGGCCCCCGAGCAGCAGCAGGACCTGGCCGCCCCGCTGCGTGATCGCCCGGGTGGCCTCGGCGAACCGCATGCCATCACCCGGTCGGAACCCCTCGACGTAGCAGGCGGCTATCTCCACAGCGGGATCCGACGCAACATGGGCCAGGTGGTCGCCGACCGTCAGGTCGATCTGGTTGCCGACGGTGATCACATAGCGAGGGTCGAGCCACGGGATCCTGTCGAGACGGGACAGGGCCAGTGCGCCGGACTGGGCGATCACGGCCACCGGGTGCCCCACTCCGCGCGCCGGATGCCACTTGTGAGGCGGGATGAACAGGGTGTCGTAGCCGCCGGGGACCGAGCGGACTCCGAGGCAGTTGGCACCGTTGACTACGGGACCGCCGCGGCTGCGCCCCGAGGCGATGATCTGCCGCACTTGGTCCTCGGCATCCTCCGACCCCTCGGCCTCACCCAATCCACCCGACACGAGGATCACGCTGCGGGCGCGGTTGCCCTCGATCACATCGGACAACAACGCTGGCACCGCGCCTGCCCCAACGGCGACCACGAGGAGGTCGACTGGGCCCGGGAGCGATGCGACATCCGGGACACAGGCCACTCCGTCGATCTGGTCGACGCCGCTCTTGACGACGGTCACCCGGTCGGGAGAGAACCCGAACCCGAGCACGTTGCGCAGGATCAAGCGGCCCGGGTTGATCCGCTCAGAGACACCGACGATGGCGATGGTGCGGGGGACGAGCATGTGGTCGATGGCTTCTGCCGATCGCGGTTCAGAGATCTGGGCGACAGGGCCAAGGCGGCACAGGGCGTCGAGCGCTACGGGGACGCCATCGACGAAGACGAACGGGTTCACCTCGAACTCGGCGATCTCGTCGGGAAGGCCGGCCACCCGTGCGGCGACATCGTCCACCAGGGCCACCAGCGCCGCTCGATCGGCATCGGACAGAGCCGTCGCCGGCCCCCAGGCATCGATAGCAGAGCCGACATCGATGGGGAGGCCCGGCGAGAAAGTCAGCGACCCATACGATCCGAGCGCCCCGCCGAGCCACTCGGCACTCGAACCTCCGGGAGCAACGGTCACGATCGTCCCGAAGGCGTCAGTCCTCCGTATGCCGACGAGCCACTCACCCGGAAAGCCCGACTCGTGGGGGATGTGCTCGACTACCAGGCAGCCGCCATCCGGTTGCAGGTCGCTCCCCATATCAGCGACAACCTCACCGGCTGCATCGGCATCTGCAATCTGGACCCCTCCGGCGGCCGCCTTGTGGGCGATCGTGCGGTCCCTGACTTTGACCACCACTCGGCTCGACACGGGCGCCGATCCTTCACCGGCGATCACATGGGCCGGCACCGTGAAGCCGAGGTACCCGGCGACCGCATACGCCTGGTCCTCATACAGAGTGGTATGCCCAGCGGCCACCGCCGCGGCGACGACGGCCGCCACCTGACCGCTCATGAGGCTGCACCAGGCATGGCCGCCCTGCCGGCGCGGAACGCCTTCAGATTCGCCTCGACCACCTTCTCACCCTTGGCGGAGAACCCGTCACGCAGGCACCCCTCGAGTGTCACAATCGGGAGCGGAAGAATCGGCGAAGCGGCACCGATCATGACCGTGTTGACCGCAAGGCGATTGCCCGCCGCCCTGGCGATGCCGAGGGCATCCACCACGACGGCGCCCGGCACGCGGTTGATGGTCTCGATGACCGAATCGATCGGCGGGTAGTCGGGGATGTTCTCCGTTGGCATCGCTGCGGTGATCAGGCTGCCGCCGGGCATGAGGGCATCGAGTGCCCGGAGCGCCTCCAGTGGCTCCAGCGACAGCAGCAGGTGCGCCGATCCCTCACCGATCAGATCACTGTGGATGGGTTCGTCGGAGAGCCTCAGCGTCGCCCGCACCGCGCCGCCCCGCTGGGCCATCCCGTGCACCTCACCCTGCTTGAGGAAGAGGCCGGACCGACGGGCTGCCTCGGCGAGCACCGCGGCAGCCGACAGCACACCCTGGCCCCCGACCCCGGTGAGGACTACATCACACTTCACTGCGACCCTCCGGGCCGCCGCTTGTCCTTGGCCAGTTCGATGCACTCGCGCACCGCGATGATCACAGACAGTCCCTCATGGGCGATCTCGGAGCGGAGCAGGTCGGCGAGGTCGTCCACCTTGCGCGGCGTGATCTCGACGACATGCACGTGGTCGGGATCGACCCCGAGGCCGAGCACGATGGGCTTCAGTCGCGAGTCTTCGAGGATGGTGGGCTGCTGGCCGGTCATCCCGATGGTCCCGTTGTCCAGGATCAGGAGGGTCATATCGGTGTCTGCGGCGACAGCGTCCATGAGGGGCGTGACACCCGAATGCAGAAAGGTCCCGTCGCCGATGACGCCGATCGAGGGGCGCAGGCCGGCATCGGACACCCCCTTGGCCATGCCGACCGATGCCCCCATGCAGACGCATGACTCGATGGCGTCGTAGGGCGGCAGCGCACCGAGGGTGTAGCACCCGATGTCGGAGGTCACGACCGATTGGTCGAACTC
>JABMPV010000214.1 GCA_013202595.1 bacterium | reverse complement strand
GTGGATGTCCAACTCGCGCCGGAATCCGGCGATGCGCCCGGCGGCCACGATGCCTCGCTGAGTGGGATCGCTCACGATCAGCAGGTGTTGCACGTCGCGAGTGGTGCGCCGACTGAGATGCTCCATCCCCGCCTCGTTGTCGATCACCACATGGCCATAACCACCTCCGATGGCGTCGACGACCTCGCGCAGGTTGTGGTTGACGGCGCAGTAGCACCCGGGGCCTTCCGAGCGCCCCATGGCGATCAAGTCGAAGTCGATGCCCTCCGACAGCGACGACCGCACCTCGAAGTCGAGGTACTCGTGTTTGCTCACTCCGCCCGGGAGGGCACCCATGGCGGCTCCCCCTGCAGTCACGCTCTCCTTGACCTTCGTGAGCAGACCTTCCCGGATGTCCCCCACGGTCCAATCGAGATCGAGGCCAAGCGCCATGTTCAGGTTGCTGCTGGGATCGGCATCGATGGCCAGCGTGGCGCCCCGGCCGCTCTCGGCCAGGTACTTGATCGTCAGCGCGGCAATGGTGGTCTTCCCCACCCCACCCTTGCCGGCAACGGCGATTGTCTTCGTCATGTTTCCCCTCGTTCGCTATGTGCCCGGTACCGGCATCGCCTCGGTGATCGCGTCGGCGATGCGGGCGGCCGCCTCCCTCATCGATGGCGCCAGGGCGTACACCGACTCACCACGACGGTCGGCGTCGACCACCAGCGAGTCCTCCGGGAGGTATCCCACAAGAGGAAGGTCGATGGCCGCTTGTTCGAGAAAGGCCAGGTCCTCTTCACCCCGGATGCGGTTGGCGACCAAGCCCATCGATTGCAACCCGATGTCCTCGGCGAGTCCCTTGATCTGAGCTGCCGTGCCGAGGCTGCGCCTGGTCGGTTCCACCACGATCAACAACGCATCGACGAAGTCGACCGTCGCCCGGCCCAGGTGCTCCACACCTGCGTACATATCCAGGATCAAGACATCGTCGTCCCGGAAGAGCAGGTGGGTGAACAGCGTCTTGAGCATGGCGCTCTCGGGGCAGATGCACCCGGAGCCGCCCGACTCGACCGAGCCCATCTCCAGGAGTCGGACCCCGTCGTGCACCGCGCTGAAGCGCTCCGGTATGTCATCCACTTGCGGATTGAGAGTGAAGAAGGAGCCCATGGCCCCCGGCTTGGCACCGGTCCGCTCCTCGATCAACTCGTCCATCTCCGAGATCGGCCGCAGCGCCTCCAGCAAATCGTCGGGAAATGCCAGGGCCCGCGCCAGTGAGGGCGATGGATCCGAATCGACTGCCAGCACGGCCCGGCCGCGCTCGGCGTAGGTCTGGGCGAGCAGTGCCGCCAAGGTCGTCTTGCCGACGCCTCCCTTGCCGCTGAGTGCGATCTTCATGTTTCGATCAAACCCCCGAGATCAGTTCGTCGTGATCCGGCGGAGCCTCGAAGCCCACAGGCAAGAGGCCTGCCTCTGTCACGATGCGGGGAACGATCGATTCCCACATCACAGGCATCAGGTGGAACCCGTTGACGCCTTCCATGCCTTTGATCTGGTCGATGAGCTCCAGTGCGATCTGAACCCCCTCCTCCTTCGCCTGGTCACCGGCCTTGTCCAGGCGGTCGAGGATGTGATCGGGGATGGAGACCCCCGGGACACTGTCGTCCATGTAGCTGGCCATCTTGTAACTCTTGAGTGGCGTGATGCCTATCAGGGTGTACACCTTATCGAGGATGTCCCTGTCGGCCAGCGACTCGAGCCAAATCTCGAGACCCTTCGGGTCGAAGACGAGATTGGTCTGGAAGAACTGTGCGCCCGCATTGACCTTCTTGTGCTCGCGCAGCGCCTGGAATTCGGGCCGCGACGCATACGGCGAGGCGGCTGCTCCCAGGAAATACGACGGCGGGCTCTTTATCTTCCGGCCATCCAGGTAGATCCCCTCGTCTCGCAGCCGGCGCAGGATCCACAGCAGCTGCACCGACTCGATGTCGACGTCGGCCATCCGACTGCGCGGCACCGGGCCAATCGCCGGGCTGTCACCGGAGAGGCACAGGATGTTGCGGATTCCGAGTGCACTCGCACCCATTACCTCGGCCTGAACCCCGACCCTGGTGCGATCGCGGGCCGCGATCTGCATCACGGGCTCGGCACCGCCTCGTAGGGCCAGGACACTGCAGGCCTGGCTGGACATGCGTGCAG
>JABMPV010000213.1 GCA_013202595.1 bacterium | reverse complement strand
GGCGCATCATCGGACGGCGTCGCGCTGTGCGGGCTTCGGGACGGGGGCCGGGTGGGATAGAGAGAACAGTCGAGGTCGAAGACGATGGCACGAACCCTGTGCGCCTGGTTCCCGGATTGGTCGCTCCGGCGGAGCGACGCACCGCCGGATAGGCCGGTTCAGGTCGTCGGCAGCGACGGCAGGGTCACGGCAGCCGACATCCGCGCCCATGAGGCGGGGGTGCTTACCGGGATGCGCCGCAAAGAAGCCGAGGCCATCTGCCCGACCGTCATCACTCTCGACGCCGATCCTGCTGCAGAGGCGGCTTCGTTCGAGGCCGTGGCAGCGGCGGTCGAGACGCTGGTCCCCAGAGTGGAGGTGGCCTCGCCCGGCCTCCTGTTCGTGCCGATCGCAGGTGCCGTCCGCTATTACGGAGGTGAGGAGACGCTGGCGACCAGGGTCGTCGGGGAGATCGAAACCGCCGCCGGCCCGGGGGGGCGGGTGGGGATTGCCGACGGCCCGTTCGCCGCTCGTCTGGCTGCAGACAGAGCGATCGATGACCCACTGGTGATAGTCGACACGCCGGGGTTCCTGGCCGGCCTCGACGTCGGAGTCCTCGACGGCGAAGAACTCGCAGATACCCTTCGCTGGCTGGGGGTGACCACCCTGGGGGAACTCGCCAAACTTCCCAGGGGTGCCATCGCATCGCGATTCGGGCCCGGCGGTCTCACCGCCCATCGCCTGGCTGCGGGGGAGGACCGGCCACCCATTCCCAGGGAGATCCCCGTAGATGTCATCGTGGAGGAGCGCTTCGACCCGCCGCTGTTCGATCTCGAGCAGGCGGCATTCATCGCCCGGTCCCTGTCGGATCACCTCCACGATCGGCTGTTCCCTGCGGGCGGTCTCCCTCATCTCGTGGTGGTCGAGGCGGTTGCCGGGGATGGAGAGACGCGGTCACGCACCTGGCGAAGCCCCCATCCGTTCACTGCATCCGAACTGGCCGAGCGGATTCGCTGGCAGTTGCGGGCGTGGGTGGAGTCGGGGGGTGTGCCGGGTGGGATGACCATCCTCCGTCTCATCCCCGGCGACCTGTCGGACAGGGGCAGGCAATTGGCTCTCGGTCAGGATGCTGCATCGGAGGACGAGGCGTCCCGCGCGATAGCCAGGGCACGGGCAATCGTCGGGCCTGATGCCGTGCTCACGGCCAGGCAGCAGGGGGGCAGGAATCCCGCCGAGCAGGTGCGCTGGCATCGATGGGGAGAGGATGCGCCCGCAGCAGAGCACGATCTCGCCGCCCCGTGGCCCGGCCGCCTCCCGGGGCCGGCACCCGTGCTGGTGCCCCCCGTCCCTCGGCCGCTTGAAGTGGAATGGGACGGAGGGTTTCCCGTGAGGGTGCGGCTGGGCAGTAGATGGGAGCCGGTCCTCAGCTGGGCCGGTCCCTGGCGCGACACCCGGAGGTGGTGGAACGGCGATGCGCCGGCGGATCGGTACCAGGTGGTCACATCGGCCGGTGCATTCCTCTGTGAGGTGCGCGAGGGGCGCACCTGGCTCGCAGGGGTGTACGACTGAGTGCCACGGATCAGACGGGATTCCACCCTGATCGTCGCGTGCAGGCGATTCACCGCAGGTCGAATCGCCGGGGTCAAGGGCCATTCGGACCCGGTGAGCACCGGGCACAGTGGTATACTTTTGCGGCATGGATGCAGAGAAGTGGGACGCCCGCTATCGGGAACGTGAGGACACCTTCGGGGTCGATCCGAATCGCTTCGTCGTCGAAGCCGTCGAGGGGCTCACGCCGGGTACGGCGCTCGATCTGGCCTGTGGTGAGGGACGCAATTCGGTGTGGCTGGCGTGGCAGGGATGGGATGTCGTGGGTGTCGACTGGTCATCGGTGGCGCTGGAGAGGGCCGCTGTGCGGTCTGCCGCAGCCGGTGTCGAGGTGGACTGGCGGAGATCAGACCTCCTGGAGTGGTCGCCGGGCACCGAGCAGTTCGACCTGGTCATGGTCGTGTATCTGCAGATTCCCCGTGATGAGCGGCACCTGGTCTGGGAGCGGGCTGCGGGTGCCGTCGCCCCGGGTGGCCGGTTGATGGTCATTGGCCACGACTCACGGAACCTGACCGAGGGTGTGTGTGGTCCACAGAGCCCCGATGTGCTCTATGGCCCCGCCGAGATCGCCGGCGTCGTGGCTCCGTTCCTCGACGTCATCGAAACATCGACGGTGCTGCGGCCCGTCGATGTCGACGGGGCCGAGCATCACGCGATCGACAACCGGGTGGTCGCAGTTCGGGATGCATCATGAGGAGGACCGCAGCACTCTTCACTGCCGCAGTGCTGGTGTTCTCATCCTGCTCCGGTGACGACGGCCCCGACACCATCCGGGTCTACACATCGGTCACCCAGGGCACCGTCGATGCGGTGCTCGAGGCCTTCGGCCTGGTCAACCCCGGCGTGGAGGTCGTCGTGTTCAGGGCCCCGACGGGTGAATTGAACGCTCGCATCGCAGCCGAACAACGCGAGGGCGGGATTCAGGCGGATGTGCTGTGGCTCACCGACCCGCTTTCCATGCAGGCCTACGACGCCTCCGGTGTGCTGGCCTCCTGGGATCCGGTCGGCGCGGCCGCGCTCGATCCCGCCTTTGCCTCGGAAAGATTCTGGGGCACCCGACTCCTCGACGTCATCATCGTCCACGGCCCGGATGTCGATCCCGCACCCGTCTCGTGGACCGACCTCGTCGCGACGGCGGCTTCGGGCGGTGTGGCCATGCCCGACCCGGGCTTCGCCGGATCGGCATTCGCCGCTCTCGGCTATTTCGCGCTCACCGAAGGCTACGGCATGGGCTTCTATGAGGATCTCGCCGGGGCGGGTGCGGTCCAGGTGCCTGCACCGGGTGACGTGGTCACCGGTGTGGCCGAGGGACGGTACGCCGCAGGGATCACGCTGTCGGCGATCGCCCCCGGCTCCGGCCACACCATGACGATCGGGGACCCATCCTCCACCGCATTGCGAGCGATCGCCGACAGCGTGATCCCTGCGGCGTACCGTCCCTCGGCCACACCGGTGACCACGTCACCCGGTGCAGGCACCTGGACCGCACCCGCCCCGGCGAGATCCTCATAGAAGCCCATGC
>JABMPV010000212.1 GCA_013202595.1 bacterium | reverse complement strand
GCGAGGAAGGCCGACAGTGCGGCAGTGGCGAAACCCTTGCCCCAGTGTGAACTGTCGATCCAGTAGGTGAGTTCCCGTTACCCGGTTGGGCCGAAGCAGGCGACGTGCCCGATGACCTCGCCGGCCGCCGTGATCGTGCGGGCAATCACTGATTCGTCACGGAGGATGCGTTCCCAGTGGGCGGTGTGAGCCTCGAGCGAGGTGTCGGGCGGGGTGAAGGCGGCCATCAGCGCCGCGACCGGATCGGTCAGGTGCCCGTGGAAGATGGGGATGTCGGGCCCTTCTACCGGTCTCAGAGCGATGTTCCCGATCACCCGGGGGTCCTCCTGGAGGCGCGCCGCTCGATCTCGTCGGTGAGGGCATCGTCCGAGTAGGACATCAGGGTGGGATCCCACGGTCGCGAGGCCGGCTGGATGGGGCGGTCGGCGGCGAGCAACTCGACGACCGGGTCGCGCAACGTGCGGGCCCAGGCTCGCCCTGATGCGCTCTCGCGCAAACTGAGCGTGCCGTCGGTGTTGGCTACGTACACGTTGGCGTGGATCCGCGGGTTGCCCCGCGACCCCTTCTCGCCATAGACCAGCAGGATGCTGGGTGCCGGTATGTCCTGGATGCCACCCGTTGCCACCCAATCGCCTTCGAAGGCGTAGCCGGTGGCCTTGGACTCATCGACATTGATGATCGTCTTCGCCCAGTTCTTGTGGCGGGCGTCCCCGATCTCCGGGATCTCGACGGGGACGATGACGGCGGGTTCCATGGACGACATTATGCCGCGCAACGCCGACGACACCACAGGGGCGCATCCCGGTAGCGTGCGGAGGTGAGCACCTTTGTCCTTGCCGCCGTCACCGATGCCCTCACCGATGTCGTTGGGTGGCCCGTGATTGCGGCTTCCCTGTCTCTGGTGGCTCTGGCAGCAGCGATATCGCTGTATCTGCGCCTGGGTATCGAGAAGGCGACCGTCGCCGCGGCACTCAGGGCCACGATCCAGCTACTCGCCGTGGGTGTGTTGTTCGGCTTCATCTTCGAGTCGTCGAAGGCGACGCTATGGGCCTGGTGCTGGGTGGCAGGCATGGTCGTCGTGGCAACCTTCGTCATCACGAGGCGAGCGGCGGTCAGGGTCCCTCGTCTGGTCCCGGCATCGGCCGCTGCCGTCACGGCTACCACCGGCATCAGCATTGCGACGGTGTTCGGTCTCGGCGTCTTCGAGTTCGATCCCGTGGCCCTCGTGGTCATCGCAGGGATCTCGATCGGCAACTCGCTCCCTGCATCCGTGCTCGGTGCGAAGCAGGCGGTCGCACTGGTGAGAGATCGGCCCGGTGAGATCGAGGCACTGCTCGCCTCGGGCTTCGATCGTCGGGGAGCCGTGCGGTTCGTCGCTCCCAGGGCAGCGAGGACGGCGATCACGCCCCAGATCGAGCGCACCAAGGTCGTGGGCCTCGTCGCACTACCGGGCGCGATGACCGGTCTCCTGCTGGCCGGGGTCGATCCCGTGGATGCGGTCGTGGTCCAATTGCTCGTCATGCTGCTGGTTCTGGGCACCGTGGTGGTGTCGGTCGCGACGGTGGTGGGAGTGGTCACCCGTGCAGCGATCACGCCGCACCTGACTCTCGCCGGGTGGGCGAAGGTGCCCGACCAGAGCGAGTGATCAGATCGGCCGGGTCATCTCCATCGTGCCGGCGACGCCGGTGAAGCCGAGGCGGTCGTTGATGGCGATGATCCCGGCGTTGCTGGTGTCGTTCCATGTCTGAGCAGTGCGAAAGCCTTGAGCCTTGGCAAGTGACAGCGCATAGACCTTGAGCGCCGTGGCGATCCCACGATGCCGTGCCTCGCGGCGCACTCCTGTGAGCTCCTGGTGGAGGGCGGTGGGATCGTCCGGGACGGTTCGCAGTTCAGTGAGGCCGATCCACCGGTCGTGATCGACGGCGATGTAGAAGCCGTCGAGCCGAGCGGCGTCGGCATCCACTACGGCAGCGCGGAAGGTCTCCGGGGTCGGAGGCCGCTGGGGGAAGGGGAAGGGGATGTCCTCCTCGAGTTCGTAGCACAGTGTGTAGAAGCGTTCGAACCAGTCAGCGTGACGCTTCTGGAGCGCCCTGATGGTGGTGAATTCGATTCCCTCGGCAATCACTCGCTCCAGGACGGGCATGTGGGGAGTCGGGTCGAAACGGCGAAGGTCGAGATCAGATCGGCGGGCCGTTGAGATGACGCCGTATCCGGCTGCCTCGGCGAAGCGGATCTCGCGGGCATCGCGTTCGTAGACCAGTGCCACGAGTGCGCCGGGTCCGCTGCCGTCGGCTGTGCCGACCACCTGATCGTGGAGGGCGCGGCCCGTGCCCGCGTGACGGTGATCCGGGAGGACGTTCACCATCACCAGGAGGAGTGCGTCCTCGAGTCCGAGCAGGTCGCGCAGCGCGCCGAAGCCGATGACCTCGGCTCCCGACCTTGCGAGCCAGAGGCCAGTCGCGCCGCCCTCCGCTGCGGCGACGGCGAAGCGCTGGGCGAGTTCGTCCCCCGACATGGCGGGTTCGTCGGGGAAGCACACCGTGTGGATGGCTGCCCCGATGCCGAATGCCGCGGGTGACTCGTCTCGGTCGATGGTGATGTCCACGGCCGCGAAATCTACCCGGGGCGCGCATGCGCCGGAGCCATTGGGCCCCGGCGCAAGGCGGGAGGATCGATCAGGCCGGGACGGGCACTCGCTCCGACTCGTCTTGTTGGGTCGCCACCACTGGCTGCGGCCTTCCCTCGATGTGGATCTCGGGGATCCAGGCGAGCCAGGACGGGAAGTACCAATTGCGGTCTCCGAGCAGGGTCATGGTCGCCGGGACCAGCACCGACCGGACGATGGTTGCGTCGATGATGATCGCCACGGCGAGACCGAAGCCCATCTGCTGGAACATCACCAGGTCGCCGGCTGCGAACCCTCCGAACACGGCCACCATGATCAGGGCAGCGCCGGTGATGATGGCTCCCGTCGATGACAGCCCGAATGCCACCGAGCCGTCGTTGTCGCCCGTCTCGTCGTAGTGCTCCTTGATACGGCTCAGCAGGAAGATGTGATAGTCCATCGACAGTCCGAAGAGCACTGCGAACAGGAACAGCGGGATCCAGGCCTCGATGACGTCGGTCTGTTGGAAGCCGAGCAGACTCGCTCCGACGCCGTGTTGGAACACCAGGACCAGCAGGCCGTACGCAGCACCGACCGACAGCAGGTTCATGATGATGGCCTTGATCGGCACGACGATCGATCGGAACACCACCATCAGCAGCAGGAACGAGAGGCCGAGGACGAACACGAAGATGATCGGCGTCTTGCTGCTCACGACCTCGACGTAGTCGGCTGTGCCGGCCGCCTGACCGGTCACGTACGTCCCGGCTCCTGTGCCAGACATGGCCGATGGGATGGTGGTGCCCCTGAGCAGGGCAACGGCGTCCCGGGCCTCGCCGGTCGATGGGTCGAGTTTCGTGACGGCCTCGACCACCATGATCTGCCCGTCGGGGCTGGCGAACGCACTCACGTCGCCATACGCGGGGTCGCTCGCCAACTCTGCCACGAGGTCTTCGGCCGCCGCCGCGATGGCAGGATCGGCAGGATCGCCGTCGATGACGATCCTCGTGGTGAGCAGCCCGGTGTCGAACTCGTCGTTCAGCACGACGAAGGCATGCCGGCTGTTGCTGTCGTCGGGCAGCGATTCGATGAAGTTCTGCCCGATGTTGAGAGTGAGATAGGGCGCAGCTGCGACCAGCAGGATACCTCCTGCAAGCACGATGCTCAGAATCGGCTTGCGCGTGACGGCGGCTGAGACTCTGTGCCAGAACCTGCCGCCGCCGGAGCGCCTCCGGCGGATGCGCAGCCGGTCCACCCGGTCGCCGAGCAGGCCGAGTGTCGCCGGCAGCAGTGTCAATGCAGCGCCGAGGGCCGCTATGACCGCGAGGATCGCTCCGAGCCCGAGGCTCCGCATGACGGTATCGGGCATCACCAGCAGGCCGGTCAGGGCTATGACGACTGTCACTCCCGAGAAGAAGACGGCCCGCGACGCCGTCTCGCCGGCCCGCTCCACGGCACTGTGGACCGGGAGTCCCCGCTCGCGCTCCTCTCGGAAGCGCTGCACGATGAAGAGTGAGTAGTCGATGCCGACGGCCAGACCGATCATCGTGATCATGTTGAGGACGAACATCGACAGGTCGAACACCTGACCGACGATGACGGTCATGCCGACGGCGGTGATGATGGCGACCAGGGCCAGGATGATCGGAAGCCCGGCGGCCACGGCCGCGCCGAACACGACCAGCAGGATCACGAGGGCCACCGAGATTCCGAGCATCTCGCCGTTGCGCAGCGTCTCCTCCGCGAGGGCGCCGAACTCTGCGGTGACCGAGCCATCTCCGATCGTTGTCACCCTGAACCCACGAGCGAGGTCTGCACTCTCGACGGTCGAGACGACGTCGGCAGCCAGGTCGGATGAGTCTCCCGTACCGGTCAGGGTCGTCGGAATGAGTGCAATCGATCCATCGGCGGATGTGAGCCCAGGGGAGCCGTCGAGGTAGGAGACGGCCGATGCCACTGTGTCGAGGCTGCGCAGGTCGGCTACGAGGGACGCGACGGTGGTGTTGAAGACGGCGTCACCGGCAGTCAGGCTCTCGGCTTCGACGACCACGAACTCCTGGAGGGCGTCGTCTCCGCCGAAGTGGGTAGTCAGCAGGTCCTCTGCCTGCTGGGACTCTGTCGCAACGGTCAGTTCGCCGTCCTCGGTGAGGACATCGCCGAGACCGCCGGCGAGGTAGATGGCTGCAGCCAGCACGACGACCCAGGCCGAGAGCACCCGCCACGGGTGCCTGGCTGAGGCCCCTGCCATTCTTCCTGTGAATCCGATTCGCTCCATGAGATTCTCCTGGGCCCGCATCCGGCGGGCGTCTGCTCGTGTCTCATGAATGGTCTCGTGGGCGGCCGCTTCCCACCATCGGGTATCACCCTGCGAATCCCCTGATGGCGTCAGGGTCGGCTCAGGGTCATCCCCGAGCAGGTAGGTTTCGCTCGTGGACACACGTGCATACATCAACGCAGAGATCTGGACCGCAGCAGGGCCGCCGATCGCGTCGGGAACCTTGGTCGTCGGGGACGGGAAGGTCGGCGGCATCCAGCATGCCGAAGTCGTCGATTGTTCGGGCCGGTACCTGCTCCCCGGACTGATCGACGCCCACACGCACACCGGTGTGTGGGGTGAGGGAGCCAAGGACGACTACGACGGCAACGAGATCTCCGAGGCGATCACCCCCTACGTGCGGACCCTGGACTCCATCTATCCCGAGGACGTCGGCTTCGAGGATGCCAGGCGGGGAGGGGTCACGACCCTCGGCATCACCCACGGTTCGGCCAATCCGATCGGCGGCCAGGTGACGGTGGTCAAGGCCACCGGACTCGTGGCGGACGACATGGTCATCCGGTTCCCCGCCGGGGTGAAGATGGCGCTCGGTGAGAACCCCAAGATGGTGGGGGAGCACATGAAGCGTGCTCCCAGATCGCGGATGGGCGTGGCCCACCTGGCGCGCAAGGCGTTCTATGAGGCGATCGAGTACCGGAAGGACCTCGAGCACTACGACGCCCAGATGGCCGGCCGGGCGGGCAAGCCTGAGGCGGAGCGAACCCCGGTGCGCGCTCCCAAGCGGGATCTCGGGAAAGAGGCACTGCTGGCCGTGCTCGACGGCGAGATCCCTGTGCGCAATCACGCCCACCGCATGGACGACATCCGGACTGCCATCCGATTGGCCGAGGAGTTCGGCTACCGGTTGGTCATCGACCACGGCACCGAGGCCTACAGGATTCCCGATGAGATCGTCTCCCGGGGCATCCCCGTGGCGGTCGGGCCGGTGTTTGGCGAGCGAGCCAAGCGCGAGTTGAATCGCCAGACCCCTGCGACGGCCGGCATCCTCATCAAAGCCGGAGCGAAGGTCGCCATCATGACCGACTCGCCGTTCAATCCGATCAACAACCTGCGCGACCTGGTGATCCTGGCCATCAGAGAGGGTCTACCCCAGGACCGCGCTCTCGAGACGGTCACAGTCAATCCGGCGGAGATCCTCGGCGTGTCCGATCGGGTTGGCAGCCTGGAGCCGGGCAAGGATGCCGACTTCATCCTGCTGGACGGCGATCCTTGGGACGCCAGGAGCAAGGTCGTCGCCACCTACATCGAAGGCGTCCAGGTGTTCGAGTCCACCGGCCCGTACATCCCCGACTAATCGTCTCGGGGGCCGAGTGGTCGTCTCGGGGGCCGAGTGGTCGTCTCCGGGGCCGAG
>JABMPV010000211.1 GCA_013202595.1 bacterium | reverse complement strand
GTTCACGACGGCCAGATGACGCCCCCGGCTGTGTCCTCGTCCTCGACGCACGGTGAAGTGCGTCCACGTCCTGCGTCCTTGCCGGATGACGCCCCTGCCTCGCCCTGAACATCGCCAACGTTCCTGGCCAGAGCACTAGCCAGAGAGCGCTGAGAATTCCGGCCACATATTGGGCAGAGGCCACCCGTTCGGTTCGATGCCCTCCGGCAAGAACGAACAGCCTTCCGAAGAGCCGGTATGACGGCGACCGCCGTCAGTTGATCCCCGCGATGTCCTGCGGCAGGACCGGAGCCCTGGTGAGGTCGCGACCGGACGCCGCCCTGATGGCGGCAACCACGGCGGGTGTGGATGAGATGGTCGGGAGTTCGCCCATGCCCTTGGCTCCGAACGGTCCCCACTCCTCCGGGTCCTCGATGAGGATCGCCTCGACATCGGGGGCGTCCAGGATGGTCGGGATGAGGTAGTCGGTGAAGGTCGCATTGCGCACGATGCCGTCGTCGAGCAGCAGTTCCTCCATGATGGCCAGGCCCACGCCCTGGAGTGTCCCGCCCTCGATCTGTCCGAGGACCGATTGCGGGTTGAGCGCCTTGCCGACGTCCTGTGCCGTGTCGATCTGCACCACTCTGACGAGCCCCAACTCCACGTCGACATCGACCACCGCCCGATGCGCCGAGACGGCATACCCGGCGTGGAGATTGCCATGCCCGTGCTCATCGGGCGCTTCGGTCGGCGGATGGCGGTATCGAGTGTGATGTTCGATGGCCCCGTCTGCCAGCAAATCACCCATCGGCGTCACCAGGTCGCCGCCCAGCCACACGCCTTCGTCGGTGAGACGGTCGCCTCCGCCGCGGCGCAGGGCTTCGGACAGCACCTCCTTGCAGGCTTCGTGTACGGCCCCGCCGGTCATCTGGGTCTGGCGGGAGGCCGAGGTCGACCCGGCCGAGCCGATCTCGGTGGTCGACGCCGGGATCACCTCCACCCTGGCGATCCCCGTGGTGCTGCGGGCGATCTGCCCGAGCACGGTCACCATTCCCTGTCCCACCTCGGCTGCCGCGGTGCGTATCTCGATGCCGGCGTCAGCGAGGGCCACTCTCACTTCGGCGAAGTCGTCGAACGTCTCTGCGAAGGCGATGTTCTTGAATCCGACGGCGAAGCCGACGCCCCGTTTGATGGCACTCGCCGGGGTGGTCAGCCCCGTTCCACCCGGCAAGTGGCGGGGGTCTTCGGTGTCGAGGTCATCGGGCAGCGGCATCGCCGCCACTGAGCGAATGACCTCTGCCGTGGGCAGGCTCCCTGTGATCGTCTGTGTGGTGGTGGCCAGTCGGTCACCGGAAGCCAGGGCGTTGCGCAGCCGGACCTCAACGGAATCCATCCCGAGCGCTGTAGCCAGACGATCCATCTGTGCCTCGTAGCCAAAGCACACCTGGACGGCTCCAAAGCCTCGCATTGCCCCGTTGGGAGGGTTGTTGGTGCGAACGGCGGCACCCGTCACCTTCACAGAGGGGCACCGATAGGGCCCGACGGCGAAGTAGGCGGCATTCGCCACGACCGGCCCACTCGTCTCCGCATAGGCGCCGCCATCGAGGACGAGTCGTGCCTCGACCCGTACGAGATTGCCCTCGAAGTCGGCCTCATGGCGGAACCACATCTTGGCGGGGTGGCGGTGGACATGGCCTGCGAACGACTCGGCGCGGTCGTAGACCATTTTCACGGGGCGGCCGGTTCGCAGGGCCAGCATGCAGAGGTGGACCTGGAGGCTGAGGTCCTCCCTGGCGCCGAATGCCCCTCCTACGCCGGCGAGATGCATGCGGACGACGTCGCTGTCGAGGCCGAGGCAGGCTGCGACCTGGCGATGATCGACATGGAGCCATTGCGTGGAGACGTGCAGGTCGACCCCTCCCGTCCCATCCGGGATGGCGAGACCCGACTCCGTCCCGAGCATCGCCTGGTCCTGGGCGGCGGTCTCGTAGGTGCCTTCGACCACGACGTCGCCGCGCAGGCCTTGATCCCCTGTGATGACCTCGGCCTGCCGATAGACCTCGCCGGCTGCCCACGCCTCTTCGGCATCCACCAATGGTTCGAGAGGCTCGTATTCCACCGAGATCGCTGCAGCCGCCCGCTGCGCCGTCTCCCGATCCTCGGCCGCCACGATTGCGACGGCTTCGCCCCAGAACCTGACCTGGTCGATGGCCAGCACCGGCTGATCCTGGCGTTCCTGGCCGAAGAAGGGATTGCCGGGGACGTCCTCGGCGGTGAGCACGGCGGCGACCCCGGGGATGGCCAGCGCCGCGGAGATGTCGATGCCGGCGATGAGCGCCCTCGGGTGGGGGCTGCGCAGGGTCGCGCCCCACAGCATGTGATTTGCGTGGAGGTCGGATGAGTAGTCGAACTCGCCGCGCAACTTCGGGATCCCGTCGGGTCGCCTGATCGATTGGCCGATCCCTCCGGCGATGTCGATAGGGGCGTCCACTCTGGTGGTCATGGTGAGTCCCCCTCTGCCACGGCGAGCAGAGCACGGACGATTGCTCCGTAGCCGGTGCAGCGGCACAGGTTGCCGCTCAGCGCCTCTTTGATGGCCATCTCATCGGGGTGGGGGTCGGTCTCGAACAGGTGAGCGGCGGCGACGACGATGCCGGGCGTGCAGAAGCCGCACTGGACGGCGCCCGCATCGATCATCGCTTCCTGGACCGCGTGCAGTGCGCCGTCCGCGCCGGTCACGCCGGCTGCCGTCGTGATCTCGGCGCCATCGGCATCTGCCGTCATCACCAGGCAGGAGCACACGGCGAGGCCGTCGAGGACCACCGTGCACGAACCACACTCGCCCTGTTCGCAGGCGTTCTTGGTCGCAGTGAGGCCGAGGCGATCGCGGAGCGTCGAGAGCAGGCTCTCCGGTCCTGCGGGGTCCGTGATGTGCTCGACCCCGTCGATGATCAGGCGCACCGTCATGGGAGGCACCTCTCGAGCAGACGACGCGAGATGACTCCCGCGGCGTGCCTTCTGTATGCGGCGGTCGATCTGTGGTCGTCGATCGGAGTGACTTCCTCCGTGACCAGCCGGGCGAACTCGTCGATGGCTGCAGACGAAGGTGAGTGTTCCGCAGAGATCATCTCTTCGGCCCGTCTCGCTCGCATCGGCTTCGGTCCGACGGAGCCCAGAGCGATCCTCGTGGAGCCGGCGTCATCGCGGAGGAGGCATGCCGATGCGATGGAGATGGCCATTGCGCTGCGGGCACCGACCTTGGCGAAGGCCTGCTTTCCCGAGATCGGCGGGATCGAAGCACCGAGGATGATCTCTCCAGCGCCCAGGGCCGTCGACTTGGGGCCGGTGATGAACTCGTGCCACGGCAGCGATCGGGTGCCGGCCCGGGAGACGAGGACGACCTCGGCGTCGATTGCAGCGAGGAACGGCAGACCGTCGCCGGCCGGTGACGCCGTGCCGAGGTTGCCGCCCAGTGTGCCTACCGCCCTGATCTGGGGTGACCCGGCTGTGCGGGCCGCCTCGGCGAACGCCGGCCACGGACCCCGCTCGAGTTCGGCCCAGGTCACGGCCGCTCCGACGAAGGAATCGTCGAGACGGTGGAGATCGGGTATCCGGCGTACCGAGACCACCGAGGACGGGCGAAGGTCGCCGTAGGCGACCGAGACCATCAGATCGGTGCCCCCTGCGAGCACCGTCGCCCCGGGGTCGGCGGTGAGAGCGTCCAGGGCTTCGTCGAGTGATGTGGCGAGCACCGTCTCCATCGAACCCAAGTTACTCAGCCCACGGAGTCATGGTGCATCGAGACGCCGAACAGGAAGTCCAGGGGCCGCCAGACCCTCCGCGACCAGGCCGATTC
>JABMPV010000210.1 GCA_013202595.1 bacterium | reverse complement strand
GTCGCCGAACGCGATCCTGATCCGACCGCGGTCGACGGGCCGCTCGACTGCGGCCACGGCTGCATCGAATCGATCGCGCCCCAATACCCGCACGGGACGATTCTCCCACCGATGTGCCTCCGAATGCGGCATTATGCAGCCTTCACGAGTCCTTGGAGGTATCGGTGATAGGGGTTGGCACCGAGAAGGGTGCATTCTTCATCCGCAGCAAAGGTGGCGGCTGGGTGATCGAGGGCCCGCGTCTGCCCGGGTGGAGGGTGACGACGTTCGGCACCGGGCCCGGCGGGGCCCATCTGCTCGCCACGGGCAGCAACTGGTTCGGAGCAGCCATCCATACGAGTGACGATCTCGTGTCGTGGCGCCAGATCGTCGATGGCCCGAAATGGCCCGATGGAGGCGAGCGGCGGCTCAACTCCGTATGGACGATCGAGTCCCAGGGTGATGTGCTCTTCGCCGGCGTCGACGAGGCGGGCCTGTTTCGCAGCGATGACGGCGGTGAGTCGTGGGAGCCGATCGATGGCCTCAACGAGTTGCCTTCGAGAGACAGGTGGCATCCAGGCTTCGGCGGACTCGCAGCACATCGCGTGGTCGTGGACCCGACCGACGTCCGCCGGATATGGGTCGGCATCTCGGCAGTCGGGGCGTTCCGCACTACCGACGGAGGGGCATCGTGGGTTTCCGTCAACGACGGCGTCCCCAAGACCGCTGCAGACGACGAGGTGGATGACATCGGCTTCTGTGTCCACTCGCTCGTGATCGATCCCGACGATTCCGACAAGCTGTGGCGCCAGGACCACCAGGGTGTGTTCCGCACATCCGATGGCGGCGACCACTGGGAGCGGATCGAGGACGGCCTCCCCGCCGGCTTCGGCTTCCCTCTCGTGCGCGACCCGGGCACCGGGAACCTGTTCGTGGTCCCCCAGCAATCCGATGAGCATCGCCTTCCTGTCGACGGTCGGTTCAGGGTGTACCGCTCCACCGACGGCGGCGACTCCTGGCACGAGTCCGGCACAGGCCAACCCGATCACCCGCTGTACGCGGGGGTGCTGCGCGACGCTATGGCCGTGGATGGTCGGGGAGGGGTCTTCGTCGGATCGACCGCAGGCACTCTGCATGCCAGCCGCGACGCGGGTGACACATGGGGGACCATTCCCGCGGTGCTGCCGCGGATCCTCTCGGTGAAGGTCATGGGGGCCTGATGGCGGAGGTCACCGTCTCGATTCCCGGCCTGCTGTCAGCAGTCACGGGCGGTCCCAGGGCAACGGCGGTCGACGCGGTGACGGTCGGGGGAGCGCTCGACGCGCTGTTCGAGGTGTATCCCGAACTGCGGGTCCATGTCACCGACGAGTCGGGCGGCATTCGCTCGCACGTGTCGTGCTGGCACGGCGACCGCAGGATTCGGGGACGAGACGATTTGAATCGGCAGGTTTCCGACGGTGACGAGGTCATTGTCCTGCAGGCCGTCAGCGGGGGTTGACACAACGGGCTCAGCGGGCGGAGTCGCCCCTGACTTCGGGATGCACTGCCAGATCTATGGCGATCCAGAGTGTCTTCGACACCGGATAGAAGACGATGGGAAACAGCAGGTTCATCACGACGACGACCGCGAGGATCCCACCCCACGGAACATCGGGCCAGAACAGCACCATGGTGCCCACGAACACAACAGAGAACAGGATCACCGTTGCCACCGTGTTGATGGCGACGGCACCGACCCAGTAGCCCTCCTGGCGTTCGAAGTGGATACCGCACGATGGGCAGTCGTCTGCGAGCACCAGCCAGCGGCCGAAGATCCTCCGGCCACCGCAGTTGGGGCAACGCCGCAGCATCGCCCTCCCGAACATCCTCCAGGTGCTCATGGCCCTATTGTGGCCGCGCTTCAGGTGGATCGAGACCGTGCCGATGCTGCCATGTCATGGACGACTTCTCTGTACTCGGTTCGCCGCCCCCGGACGCGGGATTGCCCGTGCCCGCTGCAGCACCGACTCCACCCGACGCCGTAGAGCGCGGACCCGATGCCCTTCCCCATGAGGGTGAGGCTTCGAGGCCGCGCCGCCGGTCGATGGACCGGCCGCTCGAAGCGCGCCCCGTGCTCGTGGATCAGGTGCTCGATGTCTGTGTCGCCAGAGGCGTGGCAGATCTCCACGTGAACCCTGGGGCTCCACCGACGGCCCGCATCGAGGACCGACTGGTGCCTCTGGGCTCGGGCGTGTGGGGTGCCGACGCCACGGAGCGCTTCTGCCGAGGATTGTGCAGCGAGCGCCATTGGCACGAGGTCCAGGACCGCGGCACGACCGATTTCGGGATCCAGCATCGTGAGGGCGATCGGTTCAGAGTCAGTGTCATGCGCCAGCGCGCCGGTTACGGGGCCGTGCTGCGTCGCATCCCCTCCGACTTCCTCACCTTCGAAGAGATCGGCCTTCCCAAGACGGTCCCCGACCTCCTCAAGCGCCATCAGGGTCTGATCCTCGTGACGGGGGCCACCGGATCGGGCAAGTCGACGACGCTGGCGACGATGGTCAACTGGATCAATGAGAACTACGAGCGTCATGTCATCACCATCGAAGACCCGGTCGAGTTCCACCACAGCCACAAGAAGTCCCTGATCACCCAGCGCGAGGTCGGAAGCGACGTCGAAAGCTTCGCAGAGGCCATGCGACGCGCCCTCCGCCAGGATCCCGACGTGATCCTCGTCGGTGAGATGCGGGACCTCGAGACGATCGCATCGGCACTCACGGCTGCAGAGACCGGCCACCTCGTGTTCGGCACGCTGCACACGATGGGGGCGAGCCAATCAGTCAGCAGGATCATCGATGTGTTTCCCGCGGCCCAGCAGGAGCAGATCCGCGTCCAATTGGCAATGTCGCTGCTCGGGGTGATTTCTCAGGTCCTCATTCCCACTACGCCTGGCTTCCTCCGCCCCGATGGCACCAAACTGCCGGGCCGGGTCGCAGGGCTCGAGGTCCTCGTGAGCACGCCTGCGGTGGCCAACATGATCCGCAACAACGACATCAACCGGATCGTCGACGTGATCCAGACCTCACGGGACCAGGGCATGTTCACGCTCGACGACTACCTGCTCGATCTGGTGGGGCGCGGGTGGATCGAGCGCGAAATGGCCCGTGGCTACACAGCCGACACCCTCATGTTCGACCGCCGCTTGAACGGCGGATGATCGGCGCGGTCTCAGACGTCGGGCGAACCGGAGATCACCTCGACGAGTGACGGTCCCTCGTGGGCGATCGCGGCCACCAATGCCTCCTGCAGGTCCCCGGGGTCTTCCACCCGCCATGAGGCGGCGCAGCAGATCGCTGCGGCCCATCAGCGCCGAGCCGACCGGGGTACCCGAGCGGCCGAGCACACCCCCGGCCAGGGGATGCGAGTCGGCGATCAGCCCCTTCGCTTTGAAGGTGGTGACGACCGGGGCGTCGAGATGCTCGGCGAGGGCTATCACGGCCCGCCTGTGATCTCTGGCGCCGTGGCCGGTGATGATCACCGGGCGGCGGGCATTGG
>JABMPV010000209.1 GCA_013202595.1 bacterium | reverse complement strand
GGCCTAAGCCCGCACCACATGATTCAGATACACGGTCATGCCATCCCCGCAGGTAGGCGAGCGTGGAGTGTACCCCGCCCCCGGAAAGCGACTGCCGGGTCGGAGAACCGCCGTCCTATCCTCACCGGATGCCTGTGATCGTCATCGGAGCCGACACGCCGGGCGGGATCGATATCGTCCGCTCACTGCTCGCGCGCGATGGGGAGGTGAGGGCATTCGTCTCGGATCCCGACGTCGGAGCGGATCTCAAGAAACTCGGTGTGAAGGTGGCCATCGGCGACGTGTCGGATGGGTCGCACATCGAAGCCGCTGCGCTCGCAGCCTTCTCGGCCGTGGCCATCACGGAGGCGGCGACCGACGGCAGGGAACGATCGTTTGCGGAAGCGCCACGCGACGTCCTGGTGATGTGGGCCGAGGCCCTCGCGAATGCCGGAGTGCGCAGGGTCATCGCAGTGGGTTCGACCGAACCCGATCCGGCAGCCCTCCGCACGGCCGCCCCGGAATTCGCCATCGTCGATCCCGGGAACGCAGATCCGACCGACCTGGCACGACGCGTCGCAACACTGGACGAAGCAACGAGCCTCTAACCCGAGCCGCCGATCAGACCTCGCGAAACAGGTAGGGACGCAGCACGTCGATGCGATCCTCGAAGCCATCCGGATGCAGGTGCCACAGCGTCGCTGCCACCGACGACAGCAGTGCGTTGCCGTCCTGGGGCGTGAAGCAGAACCCGACCAATTCGTTGCCGCCGCGCACAGCCAGCGTCTCGACCGGGACCACCGTCTGGCTGAGGATGCGGCCGAAGAAGCCGTGGTCCCGGCCGAACGAGAAGATCTGATTCGACGAGCGCTTGTGGGTCAGAGCGACCCGCGAGTTCTCGGCCAGACGCTCCTTGGCCTCGGCAGCCGTGATCTCGTGATCGAGCGTCAAACTGAAGTGCATCGCGTGCATGTACTGGGTGTTGAGCTTGACGGCCGACGACCAGACATCGAGGTCGTATCCGAGCGTCTCGAACAGGCCGTGAGCATCGCGAGCATGGTGCGTCCCGAACCGCTCGTCGGAGTGGCCGCCGACGGTGGGACTCGGGTTGAACGAGCCGTCCTGGCTGATGTCGTTGGCGCGACGCATGCACAGGAATCGGCCGTTCGTCATGTGGTTGGTGCCGTCGGGATCCATCCCGAGCGTCTTGATGAGTACGGCGATGTTGTGTGTGTTGCACGACACGATATGGATGAACCGGTCATCGCCCCTGACGAGCGCGGAGTCGTTGATCCCCCTGGCGTACATCTTGCCGAAGCCGTACTCGGAGCCCTGGGCGAGGAATCCGAGCGGGCCCCCTGCGTTGAGGTATTGATGCTCCTTGTTGAGGTTGCCGGCCGGCGTGCAGTCGATGACCACCGACGCGCGCTCGATGGCGTTGATCGTCTCGAGCTCCGACTCGAGACCGAGGTCCTCGAACGATGCACGACGGTCGTCGGACACGGCCAGGACTGCGCCGCGCCGGATCAGGTCGCGGACCTTGGCCCGCTCCTCGATCATCGGCGTCCGCTTGTGGAACGTCACCTCATCGATACCGAAGGCTTCACGATCATCGGACAGCATCCCGATGAGGGGTTCTCCAATGGTCCCGGTCCCGACCACGTGAACGATGTTGGTCATGCCCACCCTCTCCGCCCGGCGGTTCGACGTCTCAGCCCATGTTACGGAAGCCGGGACGGGTCGTCGGATCATCGGCCGCGACCCGCACGGGCCCACCGATGGGCCACGTTCTACAGTTGCCGGATGAGAGCGTTGCGATTCCACGGGGCGGGAGACCTCAGACTCGATGAGGTCGCCCCGCCGAGGCCGGCACGCGGCGAAGTCATCGTCGCCGTCGATGCCTGTGGCGTCTGTGGCTCCGACCTCCACTTCCTCGACGGCTCGGCTCACACCGGATTCGTGCCCATCACGCTGGGCCACGAGATCGCAGGGACCATCACAGACCCCGGCACGAGTGATCTCGCACAGGGCAACCGGGTGGTCGTCGCTGTCGGGCACCCGTGTGGCGCCTGCGACCGCTGCTCGACCGGCCGGTCCAACCTGTGCACGTCCATCGAGGTGGTAGGCATCCATCGTGACGGCGGACTGGCGGACCTGGTCGCCGTGCCTGCAGCTTCGGCGATCGCACTTCCCCCCGGTATCGCTCCAGAGATCGGGGCGACGGCGGTCGATGCCGGTGCCACTGCCTTCCATGCCATCACCCGCAGAGCGCGGGTGAGCCGGGGAGATTCGGTTCTGATCATCGGTGCGGGGGGTCTCGGCGGCTACGGGTTGCAGTTCGCACGGAACGCAGGGGCAACACCTGTGATCGTCGCCGACTCAGATCCGGCCGCGCTCACCAGGGCGGCCCGGTTTGGTGTCGACGAGACCCTTCTCGTCGAGGAAGGCATGTCCCTCGGCCGGGCAGTGAAATTGCTCACCCACGGAGGCGTCGATGCGGCGATCGAGTTCGTCGGACGGGCGTCCACGGTGGAAGCCGCCGTCAAGAGCCTTCGCCCGGGAGGCCGCGCCGTGGTGGTCGGCGTCGGTATCGAACCGGTCGCCACACTGCCGCCCGTGCTGTGGTCCAACAATGAGTACACGCTGACCGGCTCCTACGGGAGCCTCGCCGGCGATGTCGAGACCGTGCTGTCTGCGCTCGGAACGGGTGACATCACTCCGCCTCAGATCGAGACGGTTCCCCTCGAGGTCGCACGTTCGGAGATCCTCGCCGCTACGTCCGGGGCCAGACGAACCTCCGGCCGGATGGTCGTCGTCCCCTAAGGGGTGAGCCGCGATGCGTATCCGACGGCACCCTGGGACCGGTGGAGCCAACCGCCTGCCCACGGTGTCGATGCGACGATCTCCTCGATGGCATCGTCCATCCCCCTGGTGTCCCCGGCGATGGCCAGAAGCGGCAGGAGGCTCTGGTACCCGCCCCGATAGTCCCCGAAGAGGTCCAGGGGCCTGAAACGGCTGTAGATGGTCGCATTCACGCCCCGCGGGGTGAACACGTGGGCATCGAACGCGCCCCACGCGGTCGCCAGATCTTCGGCACCGAACACGACTGATCGCCCGGCAGCCATGCCGATGAAGCCCATGGTCACCTGAGCCTTCCACACGAACTCGGTGCCGCCACCCCGCCTGGATGCAGCTTCGGGCGCGTAGTCCCACACCGTCACCCCGTCGCTCTCCTGGTACCAGGCCGATCGGACAAACCTGGCCAACCCGCGCGCCCGTTCCAACGTGTCGGAGTCGCCCGTGACGTCATGGACCGCGAGTAGAGCAGACCCGATCGCAGCGAGATGATTCAGCGCCTCGGGCAGGTCACCGCCGGCGACCGGATACCAACCGCCGCCGTCGGATTCCTCCCGGTACTCGCCGTCGAACACCCCGACCGACTCGACGGCCGCAGCGATGTACCGATCCGCCCGTTCGAGATGGACGCCCGCGGCACCAGCCACGGCGGAGAACCTGGCGAACTGATGGCTGATTCGCCCGCCTGCGGTGACATTGACCGTGTGCTCACCGGGGACGAATCCTTCACCTCCCCAGCACGGGACAACCGCTCCCCGGATCGTGTCGGGCGTCGCCGTCGCATCGTCGCGCCGGTCGAGCATGTGATCGAGAGCATGGGCAGCCAGGTCCATGAGCCTGTGGCTCCCGGTTCGCTCGAATCCGGTCAGCGCAGCATCGAGGAAGTACGAAACCGGCCACGCATAGGAATGGCCCCGCGACTCCGGTGTGCGGTCGAGTTCCTCCAAACGCTCCGGCAGGTATCGATTCAGATAGCTGAACAGAACGGCTTCGGTGGCAGGCAGGCGCATCGCCTCGGAGTACAGCCCGAGGACCGCTGGTTGACGATCGGCGTCGAGACGGCCGATGAGATCGTCCACCCGGTCGAGCGTGTCGTCGGGCGCACCGAGCGCCACGAACGCCGGGCGAAGTGGCGGGCCTGCCCGGTTGCCCAATAGTGCGCCGCGCAGCCACCCGTACACCGTCAGCGGATCGGCCGTTCCATCGAAACCGGCGAGAGGCTGCGGATCGGGCAACCGCCACGGCCGGTGCCTGACGCGCCGGCGGAGGTCGCCCAGGAAGGATCGAAGTGTCCCCACTGCCATGGGCGGAGCGTAGTTGCCGGTCTACTTGAGGATGCCGCGCTCCCACACCGACACCAGGTTCCCGTACTCGGGGGATGAGTCCACCAGTTCGGCGTGGCTGCCGACGGCTATGACCCGGCCCATGGCCATCATCACGACACGATCGGCGCGCTCTGCGGTTCGCAAGCGATGGGCGATGACGATGGCGGTGCGACCCTCGAGCAGCGTGACCAGTGCTCGCTCGACCCGCACTTCGGTGGCGGGGTCGAGGTTGGATGTCGCCTCGTCGAGGACGATCACCGAGGGATCGGCGAGCATGGCCCTCGCCAGGGCGACCAATTGGCGCTCACCGGATGAGAACCTCCCGCCGCGCTCTCTCACCAGGGTGTCGAGCCGCTCGGGGAGATCACGCGCCCACTGCTCGATGCCGATCTCGCGACAGACCGCCCACACCTCATCGTCCGGCGCATCGGGTCTGGCATAGCGAAGGTTGTCCCGCAGGGTCCCGTTGAACAGGAATCCCTCCTGGGGGATCAGCACGACGTGGCGAGGCCGGGACTCGAGGGTCGATTCGAGCAGGTCGTGCCCGTCGAGGCGGATCGTGCCGCCGGTCGGGTCGTAGAACCTGAGGGCGAGCCGGGCGAGGGTCGACTTGCCGGCACCCGTCTCACCGACAATGGCCACCCGCTCGCCCGATGCGACGACCAGGTCGACATCGGCGACGACTGGGACCGCAGGGTCGTACCCGAAGGTGATGTCGTCGAAGTGGACTTCGCCGCCGATGTGCTCGGGCAATGGGAGGGCCCCGGGACGATCCTCGACCTGTGAGGGCGTGTCGAGTAGCCGGAACAGCTTCCCGAACGCAGCGGCCGACGACTGCAACTGGTTGTAGGTGTTCGACAGGTTGATGACCGGCTGGAAGAACCAGTCGAGGTAGAAGAGGAATGCCACGAGCGACCCGAACGACATGCTCCCGTCGATGACCCGGCCGCCACCGAAGAACAGCACGATGGCAATGCCGACGGTGCGCATGAACGCGATCCCGGGGAAGTACCAGGCAACGGCCCTGGCCGCGCGCATGTTGGCTTCGAAGTACTCCTCGTTGACGCCGCCGAATGCACCGGCCTGGCGATCCTCCTGGGTGAACGCCTGCACCACCCTGACCCCGGTGATCCCTTCCTGGAGCGCGGCGAGCACCCGGCCGATCTGCTCGCGCACCTCGCGGTAGGCCTTGCCTGCGAAGCGCTGGAAGACGAACGAGATCAGGACCAGCACCACGATGACCGAGAAGATCTGAACGGCCATGCCGACGTCGAGCATCAGCATCGCGCCCGCCACACCGGTGATGGTGAGGAGGTTGATCGCCAGCGAGACGGCACCCTCCTCTGCAAACTCCTGGAGGGATTCGATGTCGTTGGTCATGCGGCTCACCAGCACACCGGCCTTCGACCTGCCGTAGAAGGCCATATCCAACCTCATGAGATGGTTGAAAACGGCGGACCGCAGCATCAGGAGGAACCGCTCCGCCACCAGCGCCACGCTGTATTGAGCCCACCGCTGGGAGACGTACTGGACGCTGAGCAGGCCGAGGAACATCAGGGTCGCTCTGATCAGCGTGCCCCGGTCGCCGGCGGCGATGCCGTCATCGATTCCGCTGCGGACGGCCATCGGGCCGAGCAGCCTCGCCACCGTCGCGACGAGCGTGGCTCCCAGTGCTCCCAGTGCGGCGAACTTCAGGAAGGCCGCCATCTGCAGGGCCCGGCCCATGAGCCGCCGGCTGCGGATCTCTTCACGAGCCGTCATGTCTGCACCTCCTCCTGAGCGAGGACCTCCGCGTAACGCGGCACCGAGACGATCAACTCCCGGTGCGGCCCGACGGCCGCGATCCGCCCTTCGTCCAGGAAGACGACCTGGTCGACGAGCGCCAGCGTGGAGGTGCGGTGAGCGATGATGATGGTCGTCCTGCCCTGCATCACGCGCTCGAGGGCTGCGAGCATCTCGGCCTCGACGATGGCGTCG
>JABMPV010000208.1 GCA_013202595.1 bacterium | reverse complement strand
TCGTCCTCGACGCACGGTGAAGTGCGTCCACGTCCTGCGTCCTTGCCGGATGACGCCCCTGCCTCGCCCTGAACATCGCCAACGTTCCTGGCCAGAGCACTAGTCATTCGGCGTGCCGTCAGAGCACCCTCAAGCAACGGCACTGAGGGGTCGATTGGTCCTTATGAGCAGGCACCGTCGTCCGCGCCCTCTGAGCGCGATCCGCACTTCGCGTCGACACGTCGTGTCGGCGATGCGTGCCGATCAACTTGGCGTGACCGTCCCGGTCGCCCCGCATCGGGCCCACGGTCGCGGGGAGTACACCGACGCCGGGTTCAGCGTCGTCGAAGTGATGATTGCGTCGATGGTTTCGGTCGTCCTCTTCGTGATCTTCTCGACGAGCGTCAACCTGGCGGTGACCGAGATGCGCGACACCCGGTTCCGCAGCGAGGCAGCGGGCATAGCTGGCGAACGTGTCGAGATCGGTAGGGGACTCCAGTGGGATGGAATCGCCATGATCGCCGTCGATCCATCTGCGCCTCTGATCGATGTCGGCGCGGCCACTCTGCTGGCGTCCGAGGTCGGCCTCGATGCCGACGAACCACTGGTGATCGACGCTGCAGGCGGCTTCGAGGCGCGGGCGATCGAAATCGTTGACGATGTCACCTACGTCGTCTGGAGTTACGTGGCGACCGCAGGAAGCGGTGCCAGCCGAGTTGTCGTATTCGTCGAATGGGACGTCGAGGGCCGGGCCGGCTCCTTCATGATCTCCACGGTCATCGCGGAGGTGACGCTGTGACGAGGTGGCCGGGCCGTGTCCTGGTGGCATCACGGGACGAGCGCGGCGTCACCCTGACCGAGACGGCGGTCGCCGGGCTGGTCGGGGCTGTCTTGGTGGGCATGATGATCAGTTGGTTCGGGGCGATCACAGCGATCGATGGGCAGCAGCGAGAAGACGATCTTGCCATGGAGGGCCTGCGAGACGCTCGTGCCCTGCTCGGTCGCGAACTGCGGTCGGCCCAGTATTTGCTCGTTGCCGATGCCGATGCCCTCTCGATGTGGCTGGACGAGGACCGCGATGGGGTGTTCGATGACGGTGAGGCCGTCACCTGGTCGATCACGGGGAGCGGGTCGCTGCAGAGGGGAACCGACCTGGAGACCTCCCGGGTGATCGCAAGCCCGCTGGTTGTGGCTTCCAGCGGCTTCACCTACGACGCGAGCGACCCAGCACTAGTGACCAGGGTGGAATTCGAATTCGTGGTGAGACCAGATCCGGATTCCGGAGACCGCCACATCGGATCTCAGGTACTCATTCGCAACAGCCGACTCGGGGAGGGCCCATGACTCGTCAATTCACAGCCGGCGTCGGACGCCGCCTCATCAGAGACGAGCGCGGAGTCGCGCTGCCCGTGGTGATGTTCGTCGGCGCTGCCCTGCTGCTGATAACCACCGTCATAACCATGCGCAGTATCAGCCGCATTGATGCGACAGGCCTGGATGCCGACTGGGAGACGGCGCTGCACGTGGCCGATACCGGCCTCAACGTGGGCCTGGCCAGCAAGCACATCACGATCTCGTTCGACACAGGCGAGACGCTGCCTGTTTTTGCCAGCGCCGACGAAGAGCGGGATTGGGCGCTCTCGGCAGCCCAGAGCGCTTCGGTGACCGAAGCAGGCGTCGGCGAGTACGCGCTGGTTGTGCCGGTGGGCGCCGGGGTCATGTACTCGGTCGGCTATGTGCCCTCGCGTGGAGCGCCCGGCGTGCGTACCAGGGTGGTGCGGGCCGAATATGTCTCCGACTTCTACCAGGCCAAGGGCGCGCTCACCTCGGGCGGAAACGTCGACTTCCTCGGGAACGGGTCTCTGCTCGACCCGTCGGGCGGTCGACAGGCATCCCTGCACGCCAACGGCACGGTCGAAACCAGCTCGAACTCGACGATCGAGGGATGCATCACCTCGGGCGTGAGCACTATCGCAGCCACCGGTGACTGCGAGGAGAGCCCACTGTTTCCCCTGTGGCAGATGCCGCTGGTCGACCCCATGGTCTACTACTCCTACGCCGAGATCGTCTTGTGCCCCGACGGCGTCGCCCGGGCGGGCCCCAGCCACTCGCTGGTCGGTGACTCGACGCCCGAAACGCCGTGTGACACCCTCGACCCGATCGTGGATCGTCAGGGCTGGAGCAGCAAGGTCACCGGAGGCGTGCGGACCTGGGACCCCAAGCACGTGGATCCCGGCGGCGTGGTGTACGTCTATCAGGGCAGCGTCGACGGCAAGCTCGGGAAACCGGGCACTCCCGTCACGATGACGTTGTTGGTGGAAGGGCTTTCGGGATGGGAGACCTGCACACCATTGACTTCGGGCAGTGTCTCGCTGTCGGCGGGCAGTTTCATGGTCGCCAGTCTGGACCCGGGTTCATCTCCGATCGGCGTTATCGCAACCGGAGATGTGTACTACCGGGGCGGGGCAACGGTCCAGGGCGCCATCTTCGCGAACGAGCAGGTCAACTATGGCGGCGGTCCCGAGTCCTATGGCCCCGTGTTGGCCGCGTCTGCGTGCGATTCGTATCATTCGCCCGTAACGGGGGACACGAGCCTCGGTGGTGGCTCCGTGATCAACTTCGGGGGCAACTTCGAAACGCTCTTCGAGGTCGGGATCATCCCCACATCTTGGAACGAACTGTAGGCCAGAGGCTGGATTCGGAGCCGGCTCGCCCCGATACCCTTGGGGGATGCTCATCGAGACCGCGCCGCTATGGGTGGCGCAGACCAATACCTACGTTGTGGCAACTGGACGCGGTGAACCGGCCGTCATAGTCGATGCCCCTCCAGACGCAGAGGCGATCGGCGTGCTGTGCGCCCGGATGGACGTCGTGCCGATCGCCCTGCTGGCCACACACGGCCATGTTGATCACGTCGGCGGCGCCGGAGCAGTCGTCAGGGCCACCGACGGTGTGACGGCCTATCTCCATCCGGATGACGACTGGCTGGCCCTCGACCCGGTCGCTCAGCTGAGGATGCTGTTCGGGATGGTGCCGCCCGGTGACTACGAACCGCCCGATCACTACGAACCCCTCGCGGATGGGCAGCGTCTCGACCTGGCGGGCGTGTCGTTCGAAGTCCTGCACACGCCTGGTCACACTCCGGGTCACTGCTGCTTCCATGTTGCGGGCGAAGGTGTGCTCTTCGGCGGTGATCTGCTGTTCTCCGGCTCGATCGGGCGGACCGACCTCCCCGGTGGTGACTTCGACACGATGATGGAGTCGCTGGCTGCGACCGTCAGGCTTCCCGGTGAGACGCGGGTTCTATCGGGCCACGGGCCCGCCACTACCATCGCTCGTGAGCTGGCAATCAACCCCTTCCTCCAGACGTTCTCGTGATATCTCGCGTCAAAGGCACAGACGACATCCTCCCGCCCGATTCGGACAGGTGGCGAAGGCTGCTGCGCGAGTTCGACGCCATGGCAGAGACGTGGGGGTACGGCCTCGTGCTCACTCCCATCATCGAGCCGACAGAGTTGTTCTCCAGGGGTGTCGGTGAGGCCACGGAGGTCGTCGAGAAGCAGATGTACACCTTCGACGACAAGGGTGGGAGATCCATCACCCTGCGTCCCGAGGCCACGGCTTCGCTGGTCAGGGCCGTCGGCCAGGCCGGTCGCCAGGGGATCTTCAAGGGCGCCTACTCGGGACCCATGTTCCGCTATGAGCAGCCGCAGGCCGGGCGCAGGCGTCAGTTCTTCCAGGTGGGAGTCGAATACCTCGGTGAGCCGTCGCCCGATGCCGATGTCGAGATCATCGAGTTCGGATACCGGCTGCTGGAGCGCGTCGGGATCACCGACGTAGCCGTGCTGCTCAACTCCATCGGGGACGCATCCGACAGGGTGGCCTACCG
>JABMPV010000207.1 GCA_013202595.1 bacterium | reverse complement strand
TCCCTCCAGCGAGGCGATCATTGCGGTCTCCTCGCCGCACACGAATGCGCCCGCACCTTCCCGTACCTCGATGTCGAAGGAGAACCCGCTGCCGAGGATGTCGGTCCCCAGCAATCCGGCTTCGAGCGCCTGATCGATGGCGATCCTGATGTGACGGACGGCGATGGGGTACTCGGCGCGCACGTAGATGAAACCCTTGGTGGCTTCGATGGCGAACGCCGCGACGATCATGCCCTCTATGACGCTGTGCGGGTCGCCTTCGAGCAGTGCCCGATCCATGAACGCACCGGGATCGCCCTCATCGGCATTGCAGATCAGGTAGCGATCATCTCCCGGGAAGCTCTTGCAGATCTCCCACTTCCGGCCGGCGGGGAATCCGCCGCCCCCTCGGCCCCGGAGGCCGCTGGCCGTGACCTCATCGACGACCTCGTCGGGTTCCATGCCGAACAGGGTGGTGGCGGCGGCCTGGTACACACCCCGCTGGATCGCATCCTCGATGCGCTGGGGGTCGATCCGACCGACATTGCGGAGCACCCGCTTGGTCTGATGCGCGTAGAAGGGGATGTCACCGACGTGGGCCATGTCGGGGTTGCGCTCGAAGCAGAACCGGCGGATGACCTCGCCCTGCTCGACGGTCTGGGCGATGACGTCCGGGACGTACTTCACGCGGTTGCGGCCGTACACGATGTCGTACGGCTCGATGACGGCAACCGGTGCCATGGCGCAGAGGCCGTGGCACCCGGTCCGCACCACCTCGACTTCGTCCTCGATTCCGGCTGCAGCGATCCCCTCGCTGAAGGCGGCCTCGATGTCCGCTGCCCCTATTGCCAGGCACCCCGTCGAACACACCAGGACCCGCCTCTTGCCCTCCGCCTGTGCGGCCAGTCGGTCCCGCAGAGACGCCAGTTGGTCGGGAGACTCGAGTCTGGTCATTCGTACTCCCCCAGCACCTCGAGGACCTTGTCGGCGGTCACGCTCCCGAAGTAGTCGTGATCGATCATCACCACCGGCGCCAGGAAGCAGGTGCCCAGGCAGGCGACCGTCTCCACGCTGAAGCGGCGGTCATCGGTGGTCTCCCCGGGCTGGATGCCGAGACGGTCGCCGACGGCGTCCTCGATCGCCTGGCGGCCTCGCACATGGCAGGCGGTACCACGACAGACGCGGACCGTGTGGCGACCGTGCTCCTCGAGATAGAACTGGGCGTAGAAGGTGGCCACGCCGTACAGGTGGCTGGCGGGGATGCCGGTGCGGGCACTCGCTTCCAGCAGCACGCGGCGCGGCAGGTACCCATAGGTCTCCTGGATCGCCTGCAGCAGCGGGACGACGTGCCCATGACCGACCGGCGCCATGTCGTCCAGCACACGCAGCGCCGGGGCGAGATCGACGGCGTCGTCAACGGAAGTTTCGGCCATGCGGGCTCGCTCTCGACAGGCTGGGTACACCGTATGCGACCGGTCGGGCGCCATAGGGTGGCAAAGGTCCCGAGTAATTGGGGTCGAAGGCCCCGGCATCACAATCGAGGTGCCACCGGCGGCGGCCTGCGATCTCCCGACACCCGGATACATCGCAGAAGAGCCGGGTGACGTGGTGCATGCTGCAGTTCATCTCACATCGCCTCGGGCCTGTTCCGGCTGGGGCCGATCCTACGCATCCACACCCCGACGCGATGGAGCGGCCCGTTAGGGCCGCTCCATTGCGGGAGGATGGGTGTGGAGTGGATCAGCCGTCCGTGGGTGCCTCCTGCCCGGGCCCGCCGCGGGGGCCGCCACGATGTCCGCCGGGCCCGAATCCGCCCTCGGGCCGCTCACCGTTGACCATGTCGGTCACCCTGTCGGTGATCTCCGCCAACTTCTCGTCACGGTCGGCCGCATCGAGATTGCCGTCTTCGATCGCCTGGTCGAGGCGCTCCTCGGCCTGGCTCACCAGTTCGGTCACCAGTGCGTCTGCGCTGGAGCCGTTGGCTGCAGCGACATCCGCGAGAGTGGACCCGTCTTCGAAGGCCGCCCTGATGTCCTCCACGGTGATCCCGAGGAACTCGGCCGCCGCCTCGACGCCGTGCCCGCCGAAGCGGTGGTGCCCGCCGGTCCCGCACTCGGCGAGGACGCCCTCGATGGCTTCGGCCTGATCCTCGGTGATGGTGCCGTCCTCGATGAGTGCTTCGAGTTCTGCACCGATTCCCTGGACCGCATCTGCCTGCTCGAGTGTGACATCGGTCCCGGCGGTGTCTGCGTCCGTGTCGTCGAGTGCCAGGGCGATCCCCGACATCGTGAGCGCTGCGATCGCAAGTGCCGTGATCCCGATCCTGAGTGTCTGTCGCATCGTGTGGACCTCCTTGGTGTGTGTCTCTGATTCGACAACCACAGATTCGGGGGGCCATGTACGAGATCCGTGAAGTCCAGGGACGGATTCGGCACAGGTTTCATGAGAGCGGGATGAGGGGCGAGAACCCCATCGAAGCCCGGGGCGGGCCGCATCCGCCGGGAGGATCACCCTCAGACGCCCAGGTCGTCGAGCACTCTCCAGGAGGGGCCATCGAGCGGAGTAGTCAAACCGGGGCCCGAGTTGCCGAGCGCGATCACGGCGACGCCCCTGGCCGGGTCGACAGCCAGGAAACTCGCTCCGCCGTAGGTGCCGCCGTTGTGCCAGGGAATCCGGACCGGCCTCCGGGTGCGGTCGAGCGCGCGCAGCATCCACCCGAGCCCAACCGCAGAGAAACGCCCATCGTGAAAGGTCTCCCGGGACAGAGCCAGTGCCGCACCCGCCGCCGAGTCGGGTGGCTTCATGACGATGCGGGCGAAGGTCACCATGTCGGCCATGGTCGAGCGGAGGCCGCCGGCGCTCTCGAGCGCGCCGAAGGTCCATGGCGGTGTCGGCTTCCCCTTCCTGAATCCCTGGATCGGCGTGCCGGTTCCGATGCCCGTTGCGTGCAGGCCGAACGGGTCAAGGACCCGTTCCCTGAGGAGGTCGGCATAGGGCCGGCCACCCGCCCGGGCGAGCAGATGCCCGAGGAGACCCGCCCCATAGTTGGAGTAGCGCGACTTCGGCCGCCGCGGACGACGCACCTTGGGGCCGAGGTAGCTGAGTACATCGTCCTCGGTGAGCACCGAGTAGGGGTCGTCGCTGCCCTTGGCCAGGCGATAGATGGACAGCGGCAGCCGCGGCAGCCCTGCGGTGTGGGTCGACAGGTTGGCCAGAGTCGGCTGATCGGCCGGGTCGGGGAGGCGTGCGGCCACGTCATCCGGCAGATACCGCCCGATCGGATCGTCGAGGCCCACTTCGCCGCACCGGGACATCTCTGCGAGCAGGATGCCGGTGAACACCTTGGTGATCGATCCGATCTCCCAGCACAGATCGGCCGAATCGGGCTCCCCGGCGATGGAGCCCATGGGGGTGATGTCGATCGAGTCGCCATCGAGCACTGCGACGAGCACGGCGGGGATCTTCCTCAATGCCCTCGCGTACGCATCGACCGGGGACGTCATCTCACCCCGAGTCCCAGGTGCCGTCCCAGGGCCCCGCGACCTGACAGTGCTCCACGTCCGCCAGTGCGTCGAGGAGGGTCTCCGACACGGCGAACTCGCTGAGATACAGCGTGTCCTTGATCCGGACGATCCGGGCCTCATCGGCGGACACACCGCCGACAGTGCGGGCGGCGGTGGCAATCGCCTCGTCGTCGGTCGGCAGAGCGATCGGGATTCTCCCGCACCCCAGCGCACCGGCGGTGAGGGTGTTGGTCCAGGTGACCTTCCGATCGATGCGGTCGAACACCGCCTCGGTGATCAGATCGGCCAGACCGATCCCGTTGGCGTTGCCCTCGGTCTCCTCGGTGAGGCCCAGTACGACTATGCGAGCGATCTCGGGCCCGTCGAAATCCTTGAGAGGGCCGCCAGATTCGCCGCGGCCCGTGACGTTGGGGTCCATGCCCACGCCGCTGATGTTCTTGCCGAACCGCTCTACGACCAGCACGTCGATCTCTGGGAACGGGAGCCCGGGCATCCAGGCTCTGGCCTGAGCGAGCAACGCCTGCTCACGCTCGATGACGTGGTCTGCCGGGATCGCCTCGATGAGCGCCGGCTCCTCGAAGGCGTTCTCGACGATCGCCACGCCGAACGCGACCTTTCCCGCTCCCAGGATGGCCCCGCCCATCTCGAGCAGAAGCTCATCGAACACGTCGTAGCCCTCGCTGTGCATCCGCTTGGCCCCGTCGTGCTTGCCCAGACCGACCGCGAGCATCTTGCAGATTCCGCTCTCGACGGGACCTCTGAACCCGGTGTGCGGCTTCACCCGATTGATCGGGATCACCAGATCGGCTTCACTCCATGCAATCGCGTCGGTGACCACGGGCACCACCTTGCCGCGCGGTGTCCTCACCTCTGCGATCTGCACGGTCTCCATGCTGCTGCGAATCGGGACTCCCAGCGACTCTTCGGTCATCCCGAGGTGGGCGAGGACGGCCCGTTGACCGTCGGCCGTCGCCCCGCCGTGCGAACCCATGGCCGGCACGACGAACGGCTCGATACCCATGTCGCACAGTCGGGTCACGACGGTCCGGGCGATGACATCGATCCCGGCGATCCCCCGGCTTCCCACCGCGACCGCGACAGTACGGGCACCCTCGAGAGTGACGTCCACGTCCGGCCTGGCCATCTGCTCGACGACTTCTGCTGCGACGTCTTCGATCCTCGGGCGATCGAACTGCTGACGAACCAGGAACATCGGAGTGCTCATGTCTGTGAGGGTACCGCCGCGGAGATGGGCGAGGTCCGACAATCAGAGTTGTCGGTCCATGGCAGTGCCAGGACCGGCAATCTGGTGCTCTTTTGTGGATTGCACCACACCGCAATCCACAACGGCCAGATCACACTTCCGAAACGGGAATGAGAGGTGATAGCGCTACGAGACTCGGCAACCTAAGCATCTGATAGTTGCACTAGCATCTGAGATAGGACGCCTAGTGGGAGTGCGGTATGGGAAAGCAGGGGACACCGGTAGCGGCGGCGGTGTATTGCCGGATCAGCCTCGACAGGTCTGGTGAAGGGCTGGGTGTGGCCCGTCAGGAGGAACTCTGCCGCAAGCGTGCCACCGAGTTGGGGTGGCTGGTTGCTGAGGTGTATGTGGATGGGTCGGTGTCGGCGTATTCGGGCAAGCCCCGTCCCCATTTCGAGCGGATGCTCGCTGATTTGGAGGCGGGGCACCGTGACGGTGTGGTGGTGGTGGACACTGACCGTCTGACACGGCGGATGTCGGAGTTGGAGACGTTTGTGGATCTGGCAGACCGGCATGGTGTGGCGTTGGCGACAGTGTCGGGTGAGACGGATCTGAGTACCACTGATGGGCGGTTCTATGCCCGGATCATGGGTGTGGTGGCCCGCCAGGAGTCAGAGAAGAAGGCCGAACGGGTAGCCAGGGAATCAGAGCAGGCAGCCCGCAGGGGTGTTCCTCGGGGTTCGAGGCGCCCGTTTGGGTGGGAGGACGACAAGACCACTATCCGCCCCGAAGAGGCTGTCCTGATCAGGGAGGCGGCGCAGCGGGTGTTGGCTGGCGAGACCGTCCCCAGTGTGGCCCGTGACTGGAACGCCCGGGGTATCCCGACGGCACAGAACGCCAAGTATGGATGGTCGGCGGCCACGTTGGCCGGTGTTCTGCGGAATCCCCGCCTTGCGGGTCTGCGGGCCTATAAGGGTGACATTGTCGCTGAGGGCCTGTGGGAACCGATCCTGGACCGTGGGGTGTGGGAGATGCTGGCCGCAAAGATCCGCCGGGTCGCCAGGGTCGGGCAGCCATCACCGCATCTGTTGACATCGATTCTGCGGTGTGGCCGCTGTGGTGGACCGTTGTGGACATCGTGGCGGCCCGGTACCGGTGACACCCGTGTCGCCAGATACGCCTGTATCAAACGGCCGGGCGGACCGGGGTGTGGGAGCCTGACCGTGACCGCCCGACCGGTCGAGGACATCATCCGCGACGCGGTCATCACCGCAGTCACCGGCCCCGCACTCGCCGACGCGGTCGCGGCCCGCAGCGGCAGAGACACCGAAGCCGCCGAAGCAGCCCGAGAGCTCGCCGACGCCGAAGCACGCCGAGAGGAAGCAGCCGACATGTTCGCCTCAGGTGAGATCGACCGGCGGGAATGGTCCACCATCCGTGAACGCACCGACAAGCGGATCAACGACGCCACCCGCAGCCTCAACCGCCAATCCGGGCCACTCATCGGACTCCCCACCAACGAAACCGAACTCCGCCAAACCTGGGACACCCAGACCATCGAATGGCAGCGGGCACTCATCACAGCCGTCACCGACACCATCACCATCAAACCCGCCCAAGGCGCCTACAACACCTTCAACCCCGAACGCATCCACATCACCTGGCGCGCCTAACCCCGCTCCGCTCCGTGGAGGGTCCTCGAAGGACCGGGGTCGGGGTCGGCGTCGTCGAGGGGTCGATCGAGGGTCAGGGTCCGAGTCGCCCAGGGTCGGGG
>JABMPV010000206.1 GCA_013202595.1 bacterium | reverse complement strand
TCGAACCCCCAACCTTCTGATCCGTAGTCAGACGCTCTATCCAATTGAGCTACGGGCGCCTGCGCTCGGCAAGGGTAGTCCCGACCGGGGTCCATCGGGAAGCCCGGATGCCATAGAAGTTGAGGCCGCATGACCGAAAGGATCTCCATGGACGCTCGAATCTCCGCTCTCGCCGATCGCTACTGGGAAGCGGTCCTCGACAACAGCCCCGGGTACGGGTCCCTGGTCGGCGACCACCGCCGCGACGCCGAGTTGGAGGACGTGTCCCGTGAGGCGGAGGACGCCCACATCGGGGTGCTCGACGGAATCGTCGACGGGGCCCGGTCAGTGGACCGCAGCGACCTCACCACCGACGATCTAGTGACGCTCGACACCCTCATCTTCGAGGCCGGAACGGGGGCAGATCACCTGAGGGGCAGGTCGATCGAGTTCCTGGTGGACCCGATGCTCGGAGTCCACATGGACATCATCAGCTATATCCCCCAGATGCCGGCCACCGAAGCCGCTCACCTCGACGCGTACGTCGAGAAAGCCTCGAAGGTGGGACGCCTGATGGACCAGGTGGCCGACCGCCACCGCCAGGGCATGGGGGCGGGTCGCCTTCCCGTCCAGATCCACGTCGAGAAGGTCATCGCCCAACTCGACACGTACCTTGCGTCACCGCTCGGCGATGACCCGTTCATGCGCATCACCCCTCCCCCGGGCATGGATGCGGGCGCAGTCGCCACATGGCTCGGTCGCATGCAGCACCAGGTGGAGACCGTGGTCCGACCTGCCTTCGGCCGCTACCGGAACCCCGTGGCCGATCTCCTCCAGCAGGGAAGACCGGAAGACACGTGGGCCTCTGCTGGTTGCCCGACGGCGAGGAGATGTACCAACGGGCGATCTACCGGTACACCTCGCTCCACGCCGGCGCCGACGAGATCCATGACATCGGCCTCGAAGAGATCGCCGATCTCGCCGATCAGTACCGGGCCCTCGGCGGATCGGTCCTCGGCACCACCGATCTCACCGCCATCTACCACCGGCTTCGCTCGGACACGTCGCTGAGATTCGAGAACCAGGATCAAGTCCGCGACGCGGCCGAAACCGCCCTCGCCAGGGCGAACGAAGCCACGCCCGATTGGTTCGGGATCATCCCGGAGACCCCCTGCATCGTCATGGCCATGCCCGAGATCGGCGCTGAGGACCAGACGATTGCCTACTACCTCCCGCCCGCAGCCGACGGGTCGCGTCCGGGTATCTACTTCATCAACCTGACCGAACCCCCCACCAGGACCCGGTTCGAGGCCGAGGCGCTGGCCTACCACGAGAGTGTTCCCGGCCATCACTTCCAATTGGCGCTCTCCCAGGAGATGGAGGACCTTCCTGCGTTTCGCAAGTTCGGCCTCGCCACCGCATACGTGGAGGGGTGGGGCCTCTACACCGAACGCCTCGCCGACGAAATGGGCCTGTACTCGGGCGATCTGGAGCGGATGGGAGTCCTCTCGTTCGACTCGTGGAGGGCAGGGCGACTCGTGGTCGACACCGGAATGCGCGCCCGGGGATGGAGTCGGCAGGAGGCGATCGACTACCTGATGGACAACTCACCGCAGGCACCCAACAACATCGTCAACGAGATCGACAGGTACATCGGTTACGCGGGCCAGGCACTCGCCTACAAGATGGGCCAGCGTGAGATAGTTCGGCTGAGAAGGCTCGTCGAAGCACGCATGGGGCAGAGCTTCGACATACGAGCATTCCACGATGCGGTCTTGGCAACCGGACCCATACCACTCACCGTTCTGAATGACGTCATCGAATCCGCATTCCCGGCCTGATCGGATTCCTGCGAACAGACGGCGTCCATCTAGCCCCGATCATTCACTGGGTGTGATGGGATTGGTTTCGGGGTGCGCGAAAACGCCCTCCTGGTAGGGGATACTGAGGTTGAGAAGACATCAGTTTCCGAAACAGGAGGGCATCTCCGAGATGAACGCTACCAATACCCGCAGCGTGGTCGTGGAAGCCGGCGGAACCCAGGTTGTTGGCCATGTCGGATTGCATGCGTTGGGGTCGTTCGCTGACCGGCTCTCGGTCGGCGAGGTCCTGTCTGAGGCGGTCGGATGGCATGGCCGGGGGCGACCGGTCCATGATCGGGGTCGGGTGTTGACCCAGGCGATGTTGATGCTTTCGGGTGGCGGCGAGTCGTGCGCCGACATCGAAACGTTGGTGTCACAAGACCGGCTGTTCGGTGCGGTGTGTTCAGATTCGACGTTGTATCGCACCTTTACCGGCACGCTCGACCCAGACGCGGTGGAACGGGCACGCCAAGCGATGGTTCAGGTCCGTGCTGAGGTGTGGCGCCGCCCATCGGCAACTGATGGCGACGGGCCGGTGATTCTCGATGTTGACGCGACCATCGTCGAGATCCATTCCGAGAATAAGGACGGCACCGCCCCACATTTCAAGGGCGGGTTCGGGTTCCACCCGTTGTTCTGTTTCGCCGACGGCTGACCACGCTCACGTCCCAACAGCACCTTGATCACCGCCGGCCTGAGGTTGTCGTAGCGGATCCTCCCCGGGACACCACCGAAATGAGCGAACGCCAGGTTGTGGCCCTCATAGAACGATTCGCCCGCCTGGTTCCCGAACACCCCATGGAACGCTCTACCCGACGCCGACAGTCGCATCACGAACATCCACAGGCGGGTCCATTCCCCATCCAGCCACCCGTAGAACTCCCCGAAATCGACCTCGGCTTCGGCACCCAGGTCGTGGATCTGAGGCACCGCCACCTTCCAAGCTCAGGAGTCTCCAACCAACCCAGGACGGTTCACGATCAAAACGGCCCCAAGTGGGGCCAGATCACGCTGGCATACCCACCCGACGACGAGCCCGGGTATCCCCAACAGAGCAGTCGCACCCCGGCTACCTTGAATCACGGACAAGGGTCTCTCCTTCTGCAGACGTTCAATTCCGCAGAATGGCGGGACGGCGAGTTCCAACGGTCGGTGCACGGTCCGGTCATGATGACCGGTGCAAGTCCGTGACCGACCGTTGGAGATACCAGGATGCCAGACGCGCCGTTGTCGTTGTGCGAACGCGAGGAGATCAGGGC
>JABMPV010000205.1 GCA_013202595.1 bacterium | reverse complement strand
GTCCTGAACCGCCCTGGTGGACGTCGCACCGGCGTCCGAGCCACCGCCCGGTTCGGTCAGCCCGAACGCGGCCAGTGCCCTGCCGGCCACGAGATCGGGGAGCCACCGACTGCGCTGCTCGTCAGTGCCGAAATGGTGGATCGGGTTGGCTCCGAGACCCACACCTGCTTCGAGGGTGATCGCCATCGACGAGTCCACACGGGCGATCTCCTCGATGGCGATGCAGACGCTGAGGAAGTCGGCGTCAGACCCTCCGAACTCCTCCGGGAACGGAAGGCCGAAGAGACCCAGGTCTCCCATCTTGAGGACCACGCCCGTGGGGAAGGTGTGAGTGCGATCCCACCCGGCGGCATGCGGCGCGATCTCCGCTTCGGAGAATTCGCGAACGACCTTGCGAAAGGCCGTGTGCTCCGGCGAGAGATCGAAATCCATCAGTCCTCCTGGCTGTGACGCCAGCAGGCTATCGGGTGGCCGGCCACCGCGGACGGGTCACGGCCATCAGCAGCATCCCGAGCAGGACCACCAACAATCCACCGCCGAGGATCGCCGCTCCGAGTAGCGCCTGGTCCTCCGCCTCCACCCTGCGGAGTTCGAGAGCCGCGGCGTGCGCCGCGGTGTCGTTGGCGACGGCCTCGACCTGGATCTGGGCCTCCCGGACATCGGAGCCGGCCGCGACGATCGGCGTCCAATAGGGGGCGCTGATGCCGATGCCCTCGTGGGCCCTCGAGTAGGTCCGATAGAGCTTCGCGGCCCGTGATCTCCTCGATCGTTGGAGAGGTGGGCTCAGCCGCCGCAGGTGATGAAGCGGAGTCGATCTCCGGCAAGTCGGCGGAAGGACCGGGATCGTGACTGATCTCCAGGACGAGGTCCTCGCCAACTTCCAGCAACAGCCAACGATCACCCATACCGGCGACCTCAGTCGCGCCGCGAGGTCCGGCGGCCGAGTGCCATCGCTGCGACGCCCAGACCGGTGACGCCTGCACCGATGACGACGATGATCCCTGCCTTCGTCCTGGAGTCACCGAGGTCTGTGGCTGTCGTATCGATGTCAACGGCCACATCATCGAGTGAGCCCTGGAGCCCGATCGGATCGGCCCGGCCGACGGCGACGTCATCCGCCAGTTCGGCCACAACCGCACCGGCAGCGTTCATGTCGTTGACGGCAGTGCGCACTCCGAGGCCGAGCAACGCGATGCCGAAGGCGAGCACGAAGATCCCGATCAGCATCACGACGGTACCGACGATGCTCCAGCCGCGCCGGGCGGGCGCGACCATCTCCGACGCCGCTTCCGCTTCGTCTCCCGCGACGGGCAGGGCTGCGTCGTAGGGATCGGCAGCCAGGGCGACCGATTGCTCATCCGGGTCCGGGATCTCGTCGATCGCCGGCGTGTCATCCGGGGACTCATCGAACTCCGACATCTGCACTTCGTCGAGCATCGTCGCAACGGCCTCAGAGGCGTCATCCCCCTCGTCGGCCGCTTCACCTGCGGTCGGGCCGGAAAGGGCGGGCGGCATAGCGGGTTCGCTGCCGTCGTGCTCACCGGCCGGCCTGCGATCCTCCTCCGGTTCGCTCGGCGCAGGGGCCGGGCCCGACCCGTTGGTGCGCGATGCGAGGTCTTCGAAGCCACCCCCGGCCAAAGTCTCATCGTCGGCCTCAGGCCGGACCTCGTCCCCGGCCTCGGACGGGACCTCGTCTACAGCCCGGGGGAGATCCGATTCCTCTCTGAGATCCACGGCGTCGAGTTCGGCAGCGGATTCATCGGCGGCAGGCGAATCAGCCTCTGCCGCTCCCTCGATCGTTACGGACTCTCCGTCATCGAGAGGGCCGTCCGCGATATCGAGGGTGGCACGTTCGCCGGGATCAGAAAGCGTCTCATCCGGTGTCGGGTCTGTTACCCCGGCATCCGCCTCGTCCGCCTCGTCGATCAGATCGAGGGAGTCGGCATCCTCGGCGACGGCGGTTTCGATCGGATCCGCTTCGACGAGCACCAAATCCGGTTCCTCGTCCGGTGGGCTCGCGGCGGTGATGAGTTCGATCACGGCCTCGGGCTGCGCGGGCGGAGCAGTCCAACTGTCGTTGTCATCGAAGGGTGAGTCGAATATGAAGGGGCCGGCGCCATCGCCGGTCGAGAACAACTCGATGACGACACCGGACGCGTCGAATGAGGGCTCAGACTCCGGCACCGAATCCGCGGGCCCGCCATCCGCCGTTTCGATCGAGAGCCAAATGCTTTCGACGGCGACCCCTCCCTCCAAGTGGTCAAACGCCACCACTAACGGTGGCACCACGTAGCGTAGCGCGATCAACCACGACTATCTCCGATAGGGGGATGGGATTCGCTAGATCGGAATCGCGCCGGGACCGGCCCGGAGAGACTTCAGCCCGAAGCGGGAATCAGGGGGCCTGCCAGGCTGGCTCTGGCGTCTTCGGATCCGGGTTTGCGGGCGACGGGTCCGCCGGTGGCGACATCGACGAGTGTGAACTCCGCAACCGAGTGGTCGGAAGGCAGGATCTCCATGATGTCGTCGACGACGAATCCCGCCCATGGCGTTCCCTCGAATGTCGGGGCCGCCGGAACAGGCTGAGGAGGGCGAAGCGGAGAGCCGGAGATGCAGCGCGCTGCAAGGGCGCCCTTCTCGGTGATCAGCACCGCAGTCCCCATCTGCAGCACCGCTTGGCGGGGCAGCAACTCGCCGCTGCGCCAACCGAAATCCGTTGTGACGGTGTCGCGCATCAACACGACCGGGGTGAGCGCAGAGATGAAGTCCTCGAGTTGGTCGACCTCGATCCCTTGCACCGTGGCCCACCCCTCTCCCGCCTGCGGGGAACCGGTGAGACCGGCGATGAGTTCTCCGAGGTCGCACACCTCGCCTGCGGGGGATCCGCCGTAGACACCCGGCGTCGAACCGGTGAGGACCGCCGATGAGGGGATCAATGAAACCGGATCGGAGCATGGTCCCAGCGGGTCCCAGGAGTAGCCGTGGGCTGCAGCGCCGTCCTCGGGATCGATGTGAATGCCCTGTGCGACGGTGAGGGTTCGCTCGAAGCCGAGCGTGATGCACACGGCTGATCCGTCCGAGGCCCGCAAGGTGAAAGTGCGATCGTCATCGCGCCCATCACCGTTGCTGTCTTCGAGATCCTCGAGGACCCCGTTGAGGCCGAGCAAGTCACCGGCGATGGTCCTCAGCAGGCCGACGGTCAGCGACTGACCGGAATCGCGCCGCCGCACGAGGTCGAACCCGAACTCGCCGGCGGCGAGACGATCGGCGATCGACCCCCTCCGGTGAGGTGTGAGCAGCGTGTCGGGGCTCAGCGGAGGCAGGGCGATCAACGAGGGATCGAGACCCAGATCGACTGCGACAGGGGCAGTGAAGGGATCGGCGCCGGCCACCGAAGCCGGCTCCAGCAGGAGGACCCCCGGCCCCGTGCCCGGCGAGAATGACAACTCTGGTGAGACGGGCGGCTGCTGCGCTCTGAGAGTGAGCACGAGACCGCCACCCACGCCAATGAGCAGCGCAACAATGCTCATAACCCACATGAATTTGAGGAATGCACCGCCTTTGGTGCCTCGTAACGTCACTGGTGCTCACCCGGGGTAGTCGATCCGGGGACGCATCGTATGGCGATACCCCCGGCTGTGCATGCCGTACTTCCATCGGCGACGCCGGCCCGAACCTGAGCGATCGAACGGAGGGCTAGTGCTGTGACCACGATCTTGCGTCGGGGTGGGGGTCCGCCGCTTGGGGGGTGTGG
>JABMPV010000021.1 GCA_013202595.1 bacterium | reverse complement strand
TGCTGGACAGGGGAGTCGACGGCATCGTCAGCGATCGCCCCGATCTCCTCGATCACGTGCTGGAGGGCAGGTCATGACGGACAGGCTGCTGGGAACCATCGAGTTGCTGCAGGTGCAGATGGACGTCATCAAGCACCGGGGTGTTGGGTACGACCCGGCTGGGATCCTGAGGGTCGATGAGGCCCTGATCGGTTCCGACGGGATGCTCGGAAAGACCGCAAGCGGCTGGGTGGTGGACGCCCATCACGCTGCCCACCCGGCATCGCGGGCAGGCGGTCGGCGGCCCCTGTCGATCGGTTTCACAGGCCACTACTCCCTGATGGAGGCCCGATTCGGGGAGGCGCCGCGCGGTGTGGCCGGTGAGAACATCGTCGTGACATACGGCGGTCGGGTCACGGAGGAGGATCTCGCCGGTGGCCTGGTGGTGCGCTCCAGCGATGGAGACCTCGAGTTGACCGGCGCCAGGGTGGCCGCACCGTGCGCCGAGTTCACCTCGTTCCTCCTGCGCCTGCCGACGGTGCTCACCAAACAGGAGCTCGGCGATGACGTGGTGTTCCTCGACGATGGGATGCGCGGGTTCGTCCTGGATACGGCCGGAATCGGCGGCCACCACACGATCCGGGTCGGCGACGAGGTGTGGGTCCGCAGCGGCTGACAGGTCGGTCCGCTTCCGGGCGCTTTGGATACCCTTCCCGACGTGTCGGGAGGGGTCGGGGCGGACCACCGGTCCGTCCCCGGGGGAGGGCCGACGGAAACCTGTCCGGCTGTTCGGTCAGTGAGACTGAGCGGCTTCTGGTGTGAGGCCGGGCAGTGTCACTCGACTTCATGTTGCACGGCTCGGGTTGGCCCCCTGTGCGGGCTGGCTTGAAAGCCGGACCGCGTTTCCCCCGCTGCGCGGGGGAAACAGAAGAGAGCCCGGGCTGGCACCGTGGCGGATATCACGAGAGACACACCAGCCGGTCCAGCGAGTTTCGTGCTCACCGATCCCGACGGAGACACGATCCTGCTCGACCAGTTCGTCTGGGGCGTGGCAGGCGCCGTCGCTCAGCCGAGGTCGGGCATGAAGGCCGGTCTCGCTGCCTCGTAGGTGTCGATTGCACCGCTGTGATCGAGCGTCAGGGCGATGTCGTCGAGGCCGTGGCGCAGGCGGTGCTTGACAAATCCGTCGATGTCGAAGTGCGCCTGGAAGTTGGGAGCCGTCACGGTTTGCTCGTCGAGGTCGATGACCACTTCGGCGGACGGGTCGAACTCGGCGATCTCGGTGAGTTCCGCCACATCGGGCTCCTTCAACTCGATGGGCAGCAGGCCGATCTTCAGGCAGTTGTTGCGGAAGATGTCGGCGAACGACGGGGCGATGACCGCCTCGAATCCGCGGTCTTCGAGTGCCCATGGTGCGTGCTCGCGCGATGAGCCCGACCCGAAGTTGGGGCCGGTCACCAACACCGACGCTCCGGCGTACTCGGGGCGGTTGAGCACGAAGTCGGGGTCCTTGACCCAGTCGTGGAACAGGAACGGGCCGAAGCCGGTGCGCTCGATCCGTTTGAGGAACTGCTTGGGGATGATCTGGTCGGTGTCCACATTGGCCCGGGGGAGCGGCGCCATGGTCCCGACGATGCGTTCGATGGCCTTCATCACATCTCCCTCACGTCGACGAAGTGGCCGGCGATGGCCGCAGCAGCCGCCATCGCCGGGCTGACCAGGTGGGTGCGGCCTCCCGCCCCCTGACGTCCCTCGAAGTTTCTGTTCGATGTCGATGCGCATCGCTCGCCGGGCGACAGGACATCGGGGTTCATCGCCAGACACATCGAGCAGCCTGCGTCCCGCCAGTCGAAGCCCGCCTCGATGAGGACACGATCGATGCCTTCCTCCTCGGCCTGGAGCTTCACCAGACCCGAGCCGGGGACCACCATCGCGTGGAGGCCGTCTTTGATCTTCTTGCCTTCGGCGATCCTGGCCACCTCACGCAGGTCCTCGATACGGCCGTTGGTGCACGACCCGATGAACACACGATCGAGTGGGATGTCCATGATCGGCATGCCCGGGGTCAAGTCCATGTACTGCAGTGCTCTGGCCGCGGCGTCCTGATCGAGCGGATCGAGGAACTCGTCGGGGCCGGGGATTGCATCGGTGACTCTGATGGTCTGGGACGGGTTGGTACCCCACGAGACATATGGGGCGAAGTCGGATGCATCGAGGACGACTTCATGATCGAACTCGGCTCCCGGGTCGCTCGGCAGCGACCGCCAGGCTTCGAGCGCCTGCTCCCACTCCTTGCCCTTCGGTGCCCGGGCACGGCCTTCGAGGTAGGCGAAAGTGGTGTCGTCCGGGGCGATCATCCCCGCCCTGGCACCGGCCTCGATCGACATGTTGGAGACGGTCATCCTGCCCTCCATGGACAGCGCCTCGATGGCTGCGCCGCGGTACTCGATCACGTGCCCGACTCCACCGCCGACACCGATGTGGGCGATGATCCCGAGGATCAGGTCTTTGGCGCCGACCCCGTGCGGAGCTGTGCCGTTGACGGTGACTGCCATGGTCCGGGGGGCCTGCTGGGCGAGCGTCTGGGTGGCGAGCACATGCTCGACCTCCGAGGTGCCTATGCCAAAGGCCAGTGCCCCGAACGCTCCGTGGGTGGCGGTGTGGCTGTCCCCGCAGACGATGACCATGCCCGGCTGGGTGAGTCCCTGCTCGGGGCCGATCACGTGGACGATGCCGCTGCGAGGATCGTCGAGTCCATACAGAGAGATCCCATGGCGGTCGGCGTTGGCGATCATGGCGTCGATCTGGCGCTTGGAGAGCGGGTCGGTGATGCCGAGGTGGCGATCGGCGGTCGGAACGCCGTGGTCGATGGTCGCGAGTGTCAGGTCCGGACGGCGCACCGGGCGCCCGGCCAACTCCAGCGACTCGAATGCCTGGGGTGAGGTGACTTCGTGGACGAGGTGGAGGTCGACGTAGAGGAGGGCGGGTTCGCTGCCTCCCCCGCGCACGACATGGCTCTCCCAGACCTTCTCGAACATCGTTCTCGGCATGGCGACACCTCACATCGCGGAGCGCAGAACCGTAGTCGATCAGGCGAAGCGCTCGATCGCCCCGGCGAATCGCGCCCGGACCTCATCGTCGTACCCGACGAACCGCACCTCGTCGAGAGCATCGGGGTGACCGGTCACCCACGTGGTGGCGGCTTCGACGATCACCGCGACGGCCTGGTCGGGCGGGTATCCGAACGTGCCTGCGGAGATGGCGGGGATCGCCACGGACCGGCACTCCGACGATTGGGTGGCGGCGAGTGCTGCGGTCACCGCGGCGGCGAGATGCGACGGATCGATGGTGCGTGGCCCGGCCACATGGATGACGAATCGGGCCGGCATATCGCCTGCGGTGGTGACTGCGGCCCCGTCGTCTGGGAGGAGGCCGTGCTTCTCGATCCAAGCGTCACATTCGCGTTGGATGGCCGGACCGCCGCGGCGGTCGATGGCTCCGGCGACGCCCGCTCCGAGTTGCAGGTGATTGTTGGCTGCATTGACGACGGCGTCGACATCCTCAGCGCTGATGTCTCCCCGGGTTGCCACGATGCTGGTGGTGCCGATGGCGATGGGTTCCATGACACGAGTCTCGTCGAAATCGCGACGAGCACCCGACCTCGGGCACCCGGACGTCGGATACCGGATACCGGATATCGGACGCTGGGAATCGCACCCACATAGGCTTCCCT
>JABMPV010000204.1 GCA_013202595.1 bacterium | reverse complement strand
GCGAATGGGTCGCCTGATGTCCCGGTGGGCGCCCATCCCGATCGAGGCCCGGTTCTGGTCGAAGGTCGCCGTCGGCGCGAGCCACGAGTGCTGGCCGTGGAAGGCGTCGATGATGACCCCCGGCTACGGCCAGTTCGGCATGGACCGACGAGGGCGCAGGACATTGTGTGTTCGGCGAACGTGGCTGCACCCTCTGTGCCCGGGCATGTCCCCGCTTCGGCTCATGGGAGACCGAGGCCGATATGAAGCTCTGGGATCGACCCCGCGACCCGGCCGAGGTACTCGGCGTCTACCGCCGAATCCTCCTGGTCGGTGTGACCGACGAGGCAATCGCCGGTGCCGGCCAGGACGGCGGCCTCGGGACGGCAATGCTCCAGTACGCCCTCGATCACGACTACATCGACGCGGCGCTGGTCAGCAAGTTCGACACAGAGCAGCGGCCCAGGCCAGGGATCGCCCGCACCCGCGAGGATCTCCTCGCCAGTGCCGGATCCCGCTACACGTACTCGCCAAATCTGCTGGCCATCGCCGGAGCCGAACGCACCGAGCGCCTCGGCGTGATCAGCGTCGGGTGCCAGACCTCGGTTCCCGTGATTGCCAGGAGCAGAGGCGCCAACAAACTGGCCAAGCGATTCGCCCTGGTCATCGGTCTGCTGTGCTCCAAGACCTTCAGCGACGAGATCTACGACGGCCTCCTCGAGGCCACCTACGGCGTGCCCCGGCGATCGATCACGAAGGTCAACATCAAGGGCCGCCTTCAGGTGTGGCACGACGCCGACGGTGAGCCGGGCTATCTGGAGGTCCCGCTGAAAGAGTGCCGTGAGTTCTCCCGGCCGGGGTGCTCGCACTGCCCCGACTTCGCAGCGCAGCATGCCGACGTGTCCCTGGGCGGCATCGGGAAGCACTCCGACAGGACGCTCACCGTCACACGGACCGACCTCGGCGAGGAGTTCATCACAGCCATGGAGCGTGACGGCCTCATCACCATCGAGAACGCAGTCACAGAAGACCCCGACGCGATCGCCTTGATCGAGAAGTTGGCGACATTCCAGCGCAGACGCTGGAAGGCAACAGGGCCCGAGCGGATCGACTTGGCCCCAGCAGCCACCGGCGTCTGATTCGCGGTTGCTAATCATCGGGCGTCGGGTGGTGGTCGTGGCGTACAGTCGGCCCCATGAAGGCACCTGAGACGATCATCTGCATGGAGTGCGACAACGAAGCCAATCTGGTGTCGTACCCGCCTCCTGACGATGAGTTCAGGCCGGGCGACTTCGTGGTCTACCTGTGCCCCAATTGCGGCCAGCGCATCGACCTCGTCCTCGACGACACCGACGAGTAGGCGCTCGACCACTTCCGATCAACGGCCGGTCCCGCGCGCAGATTCCGTCGATCTTGTACGCTGAACTCTCGTTACCACACGGGGGAGTCGAATGAAACGCGTTCGCAATCTCCTGTTGGCGATGGGGGTGACGGCATCGCTGCTGCTGATGCCGGCCGCCATGGCCCAGGAGAACACCGATCAATTGCTCGAGTTCGTCCAGCAGTTCGTCCCGGCAGAATTCGTCGACGTCAACGGCGATGGCCTGCCCGATCTAGCCGACCTCGAGGAAGGTCAGCCGGGTATCTGGGACGACAGTGTGGGAGCCAAGACCCCTGAGGAGTTCCTGGCGCGGATCGATACGGGCACCACCCCGTTCGATCTCGACGAGAAGGGCTCCATGCTCGAAGGCCCCTGCGGCGGAGTCGCCATCTCATGGGATGCCGACGGAAACTCGATCGATGCCTTCATCGATCGAGGAGACGGCAGCCCACCGATCGATGTGGTCACCGGCGGACAGGCCCTCACGGCCACCAATCCCTTCAAGGCATCGACTGCCGGCACCATCGGCTACTTCGGATTCACCCACGACGTGCCGTCACTGTCCACGGCGGGCAACCAGGCCGGGGTCAACTACGGGGATTCGGCACCTGCCTTCCACGATCACCAGTGGGAGCTCATCATCATGGAGATCTCTGCCGACTTCGGCGGCGATCCCAATCAGCGTGACAAGAACCGAAATGCCGGTCTCGTGGAACTGGGCGAGGAACTCCCCTTCGACTTCAGGGCGAAGGTGAAGGCTCGCGGGGCGATCATCGACCTGTACGGGTCCGAGCGCCTCCCCGACTTCGACAAGGACAACATCGCCCAGATCGCCGGCACCGCCGAGTACTGCTTCGGCGAAGGCTGGGTGGAGTTCGTCGGGGACGGCTTCCCGCTGTTCACGGCACCTGGCGCCCTGGCTGCCGCGCTGGCTCTCGCCGGCTTCTCGGGGATCCTGTTCAACGCCCGCCCGGCCCAGTCCTGGAGGTCGTGACATGACTGAAACCACTATCAAGCGGCATCCGATCCGGGGCGCCATCTGGGGCTTGATCCTCGGTCTCGGAGTGTTCCTGCTCCTCACGGTCGCATGGCCGGTGATCGGCCTCGACGCAGCGTCGTCGGTGCTCACCAAGGCTGCGATCTTTGCAGTCGTGTTCGCGGTGCTCGGAGCACTGTGGGGCAGCTATGCACCGGCCAAGAAGCCCAAGGGCATGGCACCGGCGGCCGAGGCATACGAGCCACCCCCGGCACCGATCGAGGAAGCGCCTCCGGCGTTCGACGATGCCCCCCCACCGGCTCCTGATGTCGCCGGAGTCGACGAAGCCCTGAGTGAGGCATTGGACGAAGTCCAAGTAGCCATGGAAGGCCAGGTCTCCGAAGCCGTAGAAGGCCAGGTCGACGGAGCGATAGAGGGCCTCG
>JABMPV010000203.1 GCA_013202595.1 bacterium | reverse complement strand
GTCATGTACTCACAGCCGTGGTCTCCGATTCGTTCGGCGACTGCCACCGCACCCGAGTTACGAACGGCAAAACGTTCCCCGGCGCCTCCGTTGAAATAGCAGTCGCCGGAGATCGCTCCGTAGAGAGCCGTGTTGCCGATGATGACGTTCTCCCGCGGCACGATGGGGCCGTACGGTGGCGCCTGGATGATGATGCGGCCTCCCGAAAGGCCTTTCCCGACGTAGTCGTTGGCGTCGCCTTCGAGTTCCAGGGTGACGCCGCGGGCGAGCCACGCCCCGAAGCTCTGCCCTGCGGTCCCGTTGAGGCGAACATGGATCGTTCCGTCGTCGAGGCCGGCATGACCGTACCGCCGGGCCACCTCTCCCGACAGCATCGACCCGACCGACAGGTTCGAGTTCGCGATCGATGTTTCGATCAGCACCGGTTCGCGCCGTTCCAGAGCCGGGCGGGCCTCCTCGATCAATCGGTTGTCGAGCGCCTGCTCGAGGCCATGGTCCTGGGGCTCGCAGCTCCGGATCGCCACCCCGGGACGTGCGCTCTGCTTGTGGAGGACCCGGCTGAAATCGAGACCGCGTGCTTTCCAGTGGTCGATCGCCGCTCGAGTGTTGAGGCGGTCACTCTGGCCGATCATCTCGGCATAGGTCCGGAACCCCAGCCTCGCCATGATCCTGCGAGTGTCCTCGGCGACGAAGAGGAAGAAGTTGACGACGTGTTCCGGTTCCCCCTTGAAGAGCTTGCGGAGATCGGGATCCTGGGTGGCCACCCCCACCGGACAGGTGTTCAGGTGGCATTTCCGGGTCATGATGCAGCCCTCCGATATGAGGGCGGCGGTACCGAACCCGAGTTCGTCGGCACCGAGTAGCGCGCCGATCACCACATCGCGACCGGTGCGGATGCCGCCGTCGGTCTGGACGGTGATCCTTCCGCGCAGCCCGTTTGCCACCAGCGTCTGTTGGGTCTCGGCGAGACCCAACTCCCAATGCGAGCCCGTCTGCATCACCGATGTCAACGGACTCGCACCCGTGCCACCCGAGGTGCCCGATATCAGCACATGGTCGGCGTGGGCTTTCGCCACGCCGGCGGCGATCGTGCCTACCCCCACCTCGGAGACCAACTTGACGCTGATACGGGCCCGCGGGTTGACGTTCCTGAGATCGTAGATGAGTTGCTTGAGATCCTCGATGGAGTAGATGTCGTGATGTGGCGGCGGGGAAATGAGCCCTACCCCGGGCGTGGAATGGCGCACTCCGGCGATCCGCTGATCGACCTTGTGTCCGGGAAGCTGCCCGCCTTCCCCCGGTTTTGCCCCCTGCGCCATCTTGATCTGGATGTCGTCGGCGTTGACCAGGTACTCGGTGGTCACGCCGAAGCGGCCGGAGGCAATCTGCTTGACAGCCGAGCGCATCGAGTCGCCGTTCTCCATCGGGGAGTAGCGGCTGGAATCCTCCCCGCCTTCGCCTGTGTTGGATTTGGCTCCGAGCCGGTTCATCGCAATGGCGAGATTGGTGTGGGCCTCCCACGAGATCGACCCGAACGACATCGCACCCGTGGCGAAGCGCTTGACGATCTCGGTAGCCGGCTCGACCTCATCGAGCGGAACCGGATCTCCGGCAAGGTCGAACTCGAAGAGGCCGCGCAGGTTCTTCAACTTGGCGCTCTGGTCGTCCACGGCCGCGGCGTACCGCTGGAACTTCTCGAAGCTGCCCTCGCGCACGGCGTGCTGTAGCAACGAGACGGTCTCGGGCGTCCACACATGCTCCTCACCGTGAATCCGAAAGGCCAGATCACCCCCGGCATCCAGTTCGGGGCGAGTTCGCTCGCTGATCCAGTACGCACTGCGATGGCGGTCAACCGTCTCCTCGGCGATTTCGGCCAGCCCGACACCGTCGATCAGCGAGGGGGTCCCGGTGAAATACCGCTCTACGAAGTCTGGCGCCAGACCGATCGCATCGAAGATCTGAGCACCGCAGTAGGACTGGAACGTGGAGATCCCCATCTTCGACATGACCTTGAGCATCCCCTTGGTGACAGCCCTGGTGTACTGCCGGTGCAGGTCCTCGGGGGTGGAGCTTCCCGGGAGCTCATCGGCGAACGCCGTTATCGAGTCGAACGCCAGGTAGGGATTGACCGCTTCGGCGCCGTACCCGGCGAGCAGGCAGTAGTCGTGAACCTGTCGCGCTTCGCCAGTCTCAACGACGATCCCCACCTCGGTGCGGAGCCCGGCCCGTATCAGGTGGTGATGGACGGCGGCGGTGGCCAGCAAGGCCGGGATTGCGATGCGCTCGATCTCCAGACAGCGATCCGACAGGATCAGGATGTTGTATCCGGCCTCGACACCTTCGACCGCTTTCCTGCACAGACGATCGACGGCTTCGGCCATCCCCTCGGCACCCTCGACCGCCGGGTAGCAGATCGGCAGCATCTTGGTGCGGAACGCGCTGTCCACATGATTCTCGATCCGACGCACGCGCTCCAGATCGACGTTGGTCAGAATCGGATGGGGCACCTCGAGCCGAGTGTGTCTGCCCCCGGTGTTCAGATCGAGCAGGCTGGGCCGGGGGCCGATCAGCGACACCAGCGACATGACCGTTTCCTCGCGGATGGGGTCTATCGGTGGGTTCGTTACCTGGGCAAACCTCTGCTTGAAGTAGTCGTACAGCATCTTCGGACGGTCAGAGAGCACTGCGGGAGGGGTGTCGCGGCCCATCGAACCGACGGGGTCCTCTCCCCTGGTCGCCATGGGTTTCAGATAGAACTCGATGTCCTCCCGTGTGTACCCGAAAGCCCCCTGAGCCTGGCCCAGGGTGTGGGCATCGGGTCCCATCGAAGCCACCTCTGCCGGCAGCTCTCCGAGGTGGATCTGTGTCTGGTCGAGCCACCGCTGGTACGGCTTGGCCCCGGTGAGATCCGCCTTCAGTTCAGCGTCGTCGATGATGCGGCCCTGTTCGAGATCGACCAGGAGCATCTTGCCCGGGGAGAGACGCCACTTCTTGACGATCTTCTCTTCGGGGATGTCCAACACCCCCATCTCCGAAGCCATCACGATCAGATCGTCATCGGTTATGAAATACCGGCCGGGGCGCAACCCGTTCCGGTCCAGGGTGGCGCCGATCTGCCTGCCGTCGGTGAACGCCACCGCGGCGGGACCATCCCAGGGCTCCATGACTGCCGCGTGATACTCGTAGAAGGCACGACGATCGGCGTCCATGAGCGGGTTGTCCGCCCACGCCTCCGGGATCATCAACATCATGGCGTGACCCAGCGAATAGCCACCGGCAACCAGCAATTCGAGTGCGTTGTCGAGCGTTGCCGAATCCGAGGCGCCGTCTCCGATCAACGGCCACAGTTTGTCGAGGTCGGCTCCCAGGATCTCCGACACCATGTTGTGGCGCCGGGCCTTCATCCAATTGACGTTCCCCTGAATGGTGTTGATCTCACCGTTGTGGCAGAGGTATCGAAATGGCTGCGCCATCCGCCAACTCGGAAACGTGTTGGTTGAGAACCGCTGATGGATGAGCGCCAGCGCCGAAGTGACCCTCGGATCGGCCAGATCCCGATAGAACACCGCCAGGTTCCTGGCCAGCACCATGCCCTTGTAGGTGATCGTCCGTGCCGATAGCGACGGCACGTAGAACATGCCCGTCTCTGTCAGACGAGCGTCGTACTCGGTCACACGCCGATAGGCCTGCTTGCGGGCCACAAATAGCTTGCGTTCGAACGTATCGCCGTCGGCGATCTCGTCTCCGCGGCCGACGAAGAGCTGACGGATGCGCGGCTCGAGAGGCTTGACGCTCTCGCCCAGGCACGAGGCATCCACCGGAACTTCGCGCCAGCCCAGCGGCACCATACCCTCCTGGGAGATCAGGTCGACCAGGGCGTTCTCGCACGCAATCCGATCTGCGTCGTCCTGCGGCAGAAACACCATCCCGACGGCATAGTGCCCGGCGGGCGGCAGGTCGATGCCGAGATCGGCGGCCTCAGCGCGGAGGAACTCGTCGGGTATTTGAAGGAGCATGCCGGCGCCGTCGCCGGCAAGTGGATCTGCCCCCTCCGCGCCCCGATGGGTCAGGTTCTCGAGGACCGCGAGCCCTTGCTCGATGATCTGACGGCTCTTGCGTCCCTTGACATCGGCCACGAACCCGATCCCGCACGAATCGTGATCCAGTGACGGGTCGTAGAGACCGGTCGAGGAGTCGCCGCGCTCTCGCTCCCGGGTCGGCTTCGGAGCCGCCGGTGGAAGGAGCTGTGGGGTTGCTGGCGAGTTCATTGACGGCTCACGGCCTGTCGGTATGGACTCAGAACATAGTGCGTTCCACATGGATGGCCGACGAGGCACGCGACTCGTCGACTGGAACCCTCGCAGCTTCTCGGACTGCAGATTCGTCAGCGGGTCGCCTGATCCGTCACGACGAATCCGAGCCCATCACTGCTCCGCCAACCACTCGGAACGCTTCCATTCGCCAGTGTCGCGAGCAGTTCCCATGCCTGACCCCCCCAAGCATGCGCAACCAGACAGATCGACGCCGGGCCACACTATGAACCGCCATGTGTTGGTGGTTTGGGCAGGTGGGAGGGTGTCGAGGGTGCGGGCCGGGGGCGGACTCTTGGGTGGAGGTGGAGGCGACCCAGAGATCTCCGGAGCGGTCGTCGATCTCCGGAGCGGTCGTCGTAGTGGGAAATGATCGGGCCCAACCGTGAGCTTGTCATAGGCTCACCTTCATGCAACTGCGGATGGCAACCGAGGGTGACGTACCCCATCTCGCCACCCTCATGGCGGGCAGCGAATCTCAACTCACAACGGCTGCAGGGATGCGGCTGTTCGCTCTCGAATCCATCAACGACGTGATCGAGGTCAATCGGGTGATGGTGTCGAGTACCAACGCCTAGCACAACATCGTCATCGCCGAGGACCAAGGGCCGGTCGGCTTCATAGCCCTTCATGAGGCCTTCCTGGCGATGACGCCGGAGATTGCTGCGCTATCGCAACGGCTGTATGGGGACGACTTCGAGGCGGTGCTGGGGCCTCGACTCGCCGCTCTCGGCCGGGTGCAATCCGAATACCCCGACGGTTGTCTCCGTGTGTCGGAGATTCATGTCGATCCGACTCGGCGTTCCGATGGCATCGGGAGGATGCTCATACGGGCAGCCGTCGAGCAAGCGGTGCAACAGAACTTGGGTCGGGTGGGTCTGCAAACCCTGGTCGGCAACCCTGCAAGACATGCTTTCGAGGCCTGGGGATTCGATCTGGTCAGCACAACGACAGATGAGGAGTTCCAGCGGCTCAGCGGTGCGGCCGGGTATCACCTCATGGTCCTCGACGTGTAGCAAGGGGAGCGGGTGTCCCCTATCGATCCCACACCGGGGGACAGCAACCTCAGCCCCCCGCTCATGACAGACTGCCCAAGCACCGTCTCAGTTGGTGGTTCGGGTCGGGTGGCCCGGCAGTTGGCAGGACCTGGATGCGGACTGGGGACGGGATGCCGCTGATTCCGCTCAGAGATTGAGCAGGGTCTTGATGATCGACGAGACTTGGCTGCTCACCTCGCCGTCGATCTGACCGAGCCGATGGACGAGCCGGTTGCCGTTGACCGAGCGGAGCAACTCGCACTGGACATAACTGGTTTGGTCGAGACCGGTCTCGGTTGTCGCCTCGACCTCGACGTGCAACGAAAGCCCCCACCGGGTCGTGGTCAACGGGACCACCATCACGAAGGGGAAGCCCGGCCCGAAGGTGCCCGGCGGGCCGATCACGAGTGCCGGCCGGTGGGCTGCGGGTTCCCCCGGGTAGGGGTCACCGAAGTCGACCAACCAGAGGTCGTCAATCGAGGCCATCGCTCACCGATGTCGCGTCGGCGTCGGCCACATAGGAATCCCAGGCCGCCTGGTCGTTGTGAAGCTCTTGGAGTTCGGACGCCACTTGACGGGCGAACCTTTGCCGTCGTAGCGCTTCGACGGCGTCCCGGATGGTGTCGATGAGTGTGGCTCCGGCGGAGCTGCTCAACTCGACGAGCCGGGCGTGGGTTTCGATGTCGATGCGAATGGTAGTTGTACCCATGAGTTGAGTCTACATTCAATATGCGCCCATGTCTACAGCATACTGCCCGCCGGGTGAATCCGCCACGGCCTGTCGTTTGGGCAGGTCAAGAGTGATTTGGGACGGGGACCCTCGGCGGGCTGGGGATGGCGCCACCCATACGGGCAACTCCGACCCTGACGTTCGGCGCCCAGAAACGCCGCCCCACCATGCGATTCACACAGGTAGGAGCGTGCTTGCGGTGCGGACGCCCCACGGACTGTGGGACCATCATGCCCAAAGGGGAAATGCCCAGCGAACCTCGATGGGCCTGTTGCCGATACGGCTTGGTTCGGGGCTCTGATCGAGTCGGGAGGGAGTGCGAGATGGTCGATCAGGCCACCAGTTGGAGTTCGAACGTGGAACGGCGTCGAGCGTTCAATCAGTGGCTGACAGGGCCAGTGCTGATGTTGGCGTTGATAGCGGCGGCCTGTGCTGGAGACAGCGGCAATGCCGCTTTAGCTTCCACGCCTGCTCCGACACCCACGACAGCGGCTACCCCATCATCTCTCGCGGCCACCACACCCACGACGACGCCAGACACGGCGACCACGACCCTGGCCGTCACTGTGAGCGAGCCACCGCAGTCAACGACAATGCCCACCGGCGCCGAGGATGCGTGCCCGGTCTTTCCGCCCGACAACCCGTGGAACACCGACATCACCGAGTTCCCGGTGCACCCCCGCTCCGACTCCTACATCGATGCCATCGGCCGCGACGGCACCCTGCATCCCGATTTCGGCAGCGAGTACGAAGGCGAACCGATCGGGATCCCGTACATCGTCGTGACCGGTGACCAGCTGGAGGTGCCGGTGTCATTCGAGTACGCCGAAGAGAGCGACCCCGGCCCCTACCCCATCCCGCCTGGCGTCCCGATCGAAGGCGGGCCCGACAGCGTCGGGGACCGCCACGTCATCGTTCTCGACGACGCCCACTGCGTGCTCTACGAACTGTTCGACGCCCACTCCCAACCCGACGGGTCGTGGCAGGCCGGCTCGGGGGCGATGTTCGACCTCAGCAGCAACGATTTACGCCCCGATTACTGGACGTCGGCTGACGCTGCTGGGCTGCCGATCTTCCCCGGGCTCGTTCGCTTCGACGAAGTGGTAAGAGAGGGCCGCATCGACCACGCTCTCCGCTTCACCGTCTCGGAGACTCAGCGGGCATTCATCCATCCCGCCACCCACTTCGCCTCAAACCGCACCGACCCCGACCTTCCCCCGATGGGGTTGCGGTTGCGGATGAAGACCGGCTACGACTGCTCCGGGTTCAGCGCCGACGTGAGGGTCATCTGCGACGCCCTCAAACACTACGGCATGTTCGTTGCCGATAACGGCAGCGACTGGTACATCACTGGGACTCACGATCCCCGCTGGAGCGACGAGAACCTCGCCGACCTCAAACGTATCCCGGGCGCCGCGTTCGAGGTCGTTGACACCGGCGAATCGGTCATCACCGGGTGAGCGAAACCCGCCCCACGTGCAGAAGAAGTCCGTATGGGCGTCAGGTGGTTTGTCGAGGTCTGGCGTGGGGGCGCGTTAGGAACGAGGCATGACGCTGGTGGCAAGATCGGGATACACCTCCACATCACCGAAGCCGGCTGCGGGTGCCGCCAGCGCTGATTCGGCCAGTTCGAGTCGTGACTCCGCTGCGATCTCCTCGGC
>JABMPV010000202.1 GCA_013202595.1 bacterium | reverse complement strand
ACACCGTTCGGCAGCCCACCCGTGGTCGATGCCGGCTCGGGCGGCTCGACCGAAGGAACGGACCCCTCAACCGGCGCGCCGTTCATTTCCGTTGGCAACCAGAGCCTGTCCAGCCCTCCCGCGCCGACGGGAACCAGCATGGCGTTTAACGCCGCCGGCTTGAATGCCACTCCGTTTACCAATTCGTTTTCACAGGTGCAGTCGACGGCGACTCAACTCACGGCCGGAATGGGCGAGCAGTTGCTGAGCCGTGCCGCCGGCGCGACCTCCAGCAATGATGCGATCATCGCCATCGTCGACCGTCAGGGTAACATTCTGGGTGTCCGCGTCGAAGCCGGTGTGGCCCCGATGGACCAGGCAACGCGGATCTTCGCCATCGACGGTGCGACGATCACCAGGGTCGGCGGCACCACCATCGACGGTGGCTGGAACCACCAGATGCTCGTGTCGGGTGACCGGATCTTCGTGTTCACCACGGCCGATGTCTGGGCACTTCCTGCGGTGTTCGCAGCGGAGTCGACCGATCAGATCGTCGAGTCACAGACCCCGAGTTCGATCATCACCGAGATCGACATCTCGGACCCGTCGAACCCGAATGTCCTGAGCACGCTCAAGGTCGATGGCGCCTACCTGAGCGCCAGGGCCATCGACGGCACCATGCGTGTGGTTGTGTCCTCGTATCCGGCGGACCTCCCCTTCGTCTATCCGAGCGGACCCGCGGCGGAGCAGATCGCCGAAGAATCCAACCGCAGGGTCATCGAGCAGTCCACCGTCGAGGACTGGCTGCCCTCCTACTCACTGGCCCGCGGCGGCGAGATCGTCGAGACCGGCCTGATGACCGACTGCGAGCGGGTGCACTTCCCCGCAGAGTTCTCGGGATTCGCGACGCTTTCGGTGCTCACCATCGACATGGACGCCGGCCCGACCGGCGGGAACGCTGCGGCAGTGGTTGCAGACGGCGAGACCATCTACGCCTCCACCGAGAGCCTGTATGTGGCCACCAGCGTGTGGGTGCCCGGTGAACTGGTGGGCGACTCCAGCCTTCGTGAACTGAACGAGAGTTGGTCGACGTCCATCCACCGCTTCGATATCAGCGGGAACAGCCCGGCCGAGTATCTGGCGTCGGGTTCCGTCAATGGCCACCTCCTCAATCAGTTCTCCATGGACGAGTACGACGGCCGCCTCAGGGTCGCCGTCACCGAGGGCCCGCCGTGGGGCTTCGACGAGCAGTCCGAGTCGGCCGTCGTGGTGATGAACCGTGACGGTGACCGCCTGGTCGAGGTGGGCCGTGTCGGCGAGTTGGGTCGCGGCGAGCGCATCTTCTCGGTGCGGTTCGTCGGCGAGGTCGCCTACGTAGTCACCTTCCGCCAGGTGGATCCGCTCTATGTGATCGACCTGTCCGACCCGACGTCTCCGGTGGTTGCCGCCGAGTTGAAGATTCCCGGCTACTCCTCCTACCTGCATCCGATGGGCGACGGCCGCGTACTCGGCATCGGTCAGGATGCGACGGAGGAGGGATTCACCACGGGGACCAAGGTCTCGCTGTTCGACGTGTCCGATCCGGCCAATCCGATCGAGGTCGACGTCTGGACGATGCCCGATGGGTACAGCGACGCCGAATGGGATCACCTGGCGTTCCTCTACTGGGCGCCGACCGAGACGGCCGTGCTGCCGGTGACCATCTGGCAGGAAGGATTCGCCGGTGCCGTGGTGCTGGGCACCGACGACGGTCTGCGCGAGCGAGGCCGCATCGCTCACGATCCCGAAGAGATCGAGCCGATCGACTCAGGATGCGAACTGATCCCGGGCAGCGACCTCACCGAGTGGATCAATGATGAGGGCGTCACGGTCCAGGTGTGCGGTGGAGACGACCCCGGCGGAGCGACGGGTAAGTACTGCGAAGCCTGGTACCCCGAGCACGTCGACGAGTTGCGCTTCGAGTTCCTCACAGAAGACGCAGAGGTGGAGTTGGCCGACGACGATCGCGTCGAGGTCTGCTGGCCCAACTACGAACTGCAGGCCGAGCCGATCCGCAGGTCATTGGTGATCGGCAACACCGTGTGGACCATTACGTACAACACCATCCAGGGCAACGACCTGGCGACGCTCGAGGTGACGGACATAGCCAGCCTCTGAGCGAACAGAACCGGCAGAGCACAGCCTGTGGCACGGACTCGCGTGCTGCGGGCTGGCCTGCGTCTGGACGTCGTCCCATGACATCCACCGCCTACTCTCCGATAGATGTCCGCCGCCACCGCCTATGAGATCCTCGGGTATGCCGCCTCGGCGCTCGTAGTCCTGTCCTTGGCGATGCGGTCGATCCTGCGGCTGAGGATCATCGGATTGGTCGGATCGGTGGCATTCATGGTGTACGGCATCTTGATCGGTTCGTACCCCGTCGCCATCACCAACTT
>JABMPV010000201.1 GCA_013202595.1 bacterium | reverse complement strand
TCCCCCGGTCGCCGACTCCGCCGTCGCCATCGTCCAACCGCGCTCGCGCAGCAGGTCGAGCACCATCTCCTCGGTGGGCGGCCCGTCGATGGCGAACACGGTGTGGCCGATCCTGGAGACGACCTCGTCGACCACGGGTTGCAGGAGCGCCCTGGCAGCCTCCTCGTCGGAGGCGTGAGCCGTCAACCGCACCTTGATCTCGCCGGAACTGGCGAGGAACGCAACGGTGGGATTGCCCGAGTCCTCGAACAGATCGGCGCATATCTCGGAGATCTGCGACTCCGCACGCCCCCACGAGCGGATCACCGTGCTGACCAGCACGGCCTCCTCTCCCCCGGCCCTGGAGACCAGGAACGGCAGCACGTGCTCGTCCACCATCGGGAGCATCTCGGCGGGGACGCCGGGAAGGGCGAACACCCACGTCCCATGGATGAGCATGCGCAGACCGGGTGCCGTGCCCTTGGGGTTGGCGAGCATCTCGGCGCCTTCGGGGTACTCGGCCTGCCGGAGATTCGACTCGGGCATCTCCCGTCCCGAAGCAGCCCAACGCTCCCGGAGCAATACCGCGAACTCATCGCTGAACATCATGTCGACATCGGCTGCGGCAGCCATGGCCTCCCTGGTGATGTCATCCTGGGTCGGCCCGATCCCGCCTGTGACGATCACGGCATCGGAGCGCCGCACCGACGCCATCAGGGCGTCGATCATGCGATCGAGGTTGTCGCCCACAACTGTCTGGCGATAGTGGTCGAGTCCCACCTCGGCGAGGCGACTGCCGATCTCGGCGGCATTGGTGTTGACGATCTGACCGAGGAGCAACTCCGTGCCCACGGCGAGCACTTCGACGATCACGACACCACCTCGGCAATCGTGTCGGATCCATAGGAACCGGTGACCCTGGCCTGGAGCCACTCTCCCGGTGCGCCCTTGTCCAACAGCACGACGCCGTCGATCTCGGGGGCCTCTCTGAACGACCTGCCCACCGGGGTGCCATCCTCGACCTGATCCACGAGCACCTCCACATCCGTCCCGATCCGCGCCGCACTCGCCTCAGCCGTGATGTCCTCCTGCAGCGATTGCAGGAGCCTCATCCGCTCGCCGATCTCGTCGTCATCGATCCGGCCGTCGAGCAGTGCGGCCGGTGTCCCGTCCTCGGGCGAGTAGGGGAAGAACCCGGCCCAATCGAGTCTCGCCTCCTCGAGGAACTCCACCAGCATCTCGACGTCGGCTGCGGTCTCGCCCGGAAACCCCACGATGAAAGACGATCGGAGGGCCGCACTGGGGTCGGCGATCCTGATGCGCTCGATCAGTTCGAGATGCTTCTCCCCGTCACCGGGCCGGCGCATGGCCTTGAGCAAGGATCCCGCCGCGTGCTGAAGACTCAGATCGAAGTAGGACGCGATCAGTGGATTGCCCGCCATCTCGTCGATCAAGGTCTGACGGATCTCCTTCGGGTACAGGTAGAGCAACCGCAGGCGTCGCAGGCCGTCGACATCTGACAGGAATCTGAGGAGATCGACGATGCCGCCGGGAGCATCGATATCCCGCCCGTATGCGGCGAGATCCTGGGCCACCAGCACCACTTCGCCGACTCCGGCCGCCGTCAGCGAGGCCACCTCCTCGCGAATATTGACCGGGGCCCGGGATTCCTGCTTTCCTCGGAAGAGGGGAATCGCACAGAACGTGCACGGTTTATCGCAGCCCTCGGCGACCTTCACATACGCGTACGGGGTGGATGGAGTCGGACGCCGGATCTCATGGAGGATGTCCATCGCCGGGCGGCGACTCAGGCCGACGGGTTGCCATTCGGTGAGTCCGTCGAGGGTGTCGAGCAGCGACCCGTACGAGTCGAGCCCAACCACTGCGTCTGCTTCGGGGAGCGACTCGACCAGTTCCGTCCGGTAGCGCTGCGCCAGACAGCCGATCACCACCAGGCGAGCATCGTCGCGCTTGCGGTCGGCGTGATCGAGGATGCTGTCCACCGACTCCTGGCGGGCCGCCTCGATGAACGCACAGGTGTTGACCATCACGACATCGGCTTCCTCAGCCGACGTCGCGGCGTCGTAACCCGCCTCGAAGATGCGGGCCGTGACCTTGTCGGAATCGACCTGGTTCTTGGCGCAGCCGAGTGTGGTCAACCAGACGGTGGGCGCTGCTGGGGAAGGACTGGACATCGGTTCGCGAGTGTAGGGAGTGGGCTGTCCGACGTCCGACGTCCGACGTCCGAAATCCGCAGTCCAATATCCGCAGTCCGATATCCGCAGTCCGATATCCGCAGTCCGACGTCCGTGGCCGGCGCGGGAGTCGGTCGTCAGTGATCCGTGGTGATGGACCGGCATGGAGTGGCGACGGTTGCCGGTTCACCCGGAGCACTCCCCGATCCTCTGTGTGTGAGTCCGATCTCCGACGAGTGCTCCGTATTCGAGTGAACCAGGCGCATCAGGGCATTCGGACGTCGGATGTCGGATGTCGGATGTCGGATGTCGGACGTCGGATGTCGCCGAAAATCCCGGCTATCCGAAGAAGTACTCGCCTCGGAAGTAGCGGAGGGGTTCGCGGAGGTCGTGGAGTTGGACGTCGTCGATCTCGCCGTGGACAAGGACGTGCAGTGGGTCGTCGCGATGGCCGGCGAGCGTGCAGAACGCCCTGGTGCGCAGCATGGCGATGGCCGGGCCGTGATCGGTCTGCTCGACGTCGAGATCTGCGAAGAGGCCTCCGGGGCTGGGCCTGATCCCTGCGAACCGATCCGACAGGGAACGGTGATCGCGTTCGAGGACGTGGACGATGAACCGACCGGTCTCCGTGATCGCCGTCCACAGGTCGGTGGCGGGCGCCAGCAGGAGGTGGACATGAGACGGTTCTCCTTCGGCCACGATGATCGAAGAGACGGTCAGGCCGGTTCGCGTCGAAGGGGTACCGGCCGTGACGATGGTCACCGGCGCAGGCAGCCTGCCCCGAAAACGCCGGATCGGATCGCGCAACTCCCCCGGTGTCTTGAACGGGTGCTCGTCGTGAATCTCGCCCTGGCTCATGAGCGCACCGTACCCCGACCCGACGACATCTGCGAGCACCTGTCTTGGACGAAGTCGCCCCGCGAGCGAATATGGTGCCATGGAACGCCGCCACGACCTCCGCCTCGCTCTCGAACTCGCCGATGCAGCCAATGCTGTGACACTCCCCCGCTTCCGGGCTTCCGACCTCAAGGTGGAGACGAAGCCCGACATGACGCCGGTCTCCGAGGCCGATCGCGCCGCAGAGCGGGTGATCCGCGACCGCCTCGCCGTGGCTCGCCCCGGTGACGCCGTATGCGGCGAGGAATACGGGGAGACGCCCGGTGGGGGCCGTCGATGGATCATCGACCCGATCGACGGCACGAAGAACTACGTGAGAGGCATCCCCGTCTGGGGCACGCTCATCGCACTCGAGGAAGAGGGCAGAATCGTCGCCGGCGTGGTGGCTGCCCCTGCCATCGGCCACCGCTGGTGGGCTGCGGAAGGTCTCGGTGCCTGGCGCAACTCCGAGCGCATCAGCGTGTCGGCAGTGTCCGACCTCTCCGATGCACAACTGTCGTACAACGCATGGAGTTCAGCCGATGAGGCAGGCATGGGCGACGCTCTCGCCGAGTTGGAGCGCCGCACCTGGCGCACTCGCGGGTATGGCGACTTCTGGTCCCACATGCTGGTCGCTGAGGGTGCCGTCGATGTCTCGGTGGAGCCCATCGCGGCGGTGTGGGATCTCGCACCGCTCATCATCATCGTGCAGGAGGCAGGCGGCCTGATGACCGACTTCGCTGGGTCCCCCCGGATCGATGCAGGTCACGCAGTCGCCTCCAACGGCATCCTCCACGAAGCCGCACTCGGCGTCCTCAACGGCTGACGCGAAACACCGGCCGGACGTCTATCGCCTGCGCTGACCCTGCTGTTGGGACCGCGCCCAGATAGGCACGCCCCGGGAGGCACTCAGGCGAGTTTGACTTCGATCGCCGCCGACAGGGGGCCCGGGCCGAGGGCTTCGATCATCGCTGCCGTGGTCTCGCCGTTCACAGCATCAGAGGCTGCAAGATCTGCCGCGGCGCGGGCGACGAGATCCGGCAACGATCCGAAGACCCCGATCTGATCGAGATCGGCTGCGGTGCGGGCCGCTCGGGATGCACCGTCCCCATCACCTGAGGCGAGCAGGTCGATGGCGCGTTCGGCTGCCGTGAGGGCGCTTCGCTGGGAGCGCCCGTCGATCATCCGTCAATCTCGGAGAGACGGCCCTTGAGGTACTTGATCCTGGTCTCGATGTCGCCGAGCCCGGCGTTCTCATCGATGGCCCGGTTGATTCTCATGGCGTCGGCCGTGAACC
>JABMPV010000200.1 GCA_013202595.1 bacterium | reverse complement strand
CGGCCTACGCCACCCTGGCCGGCCCCGACCCCGTCTCAACCGTCGCCGCGATGATGGGGGCCTACCACCGGTGCCACCCCCTGTCACCGGATGAGATCGCTATCGCCGCCGACCTGGTCATCGGCCGCCTCGTCCAGTCCTACACGATCGGCCTGTGGCGGAGCCGCCTCCATCCCGACAACCGGGACTACATCCTCATCCACAGTCAACCCGTCCGTACCGCCCTCGACGCCCTGGCAGGCGACCTACGGACCTTGCGGACCCGAATCGAGGATGCCTGCACATGACCGACCCACTTCAGCGCCGCCGCCGGGTCATGGGCAGTGGCATGCGGACGTCCTACGACCTCCCCATCCACGCCGCTTCCGCGTCCGGCGTGTGGATCACCGACGCAAACGGCACCGACTATCTCGACGCCTACAACAACGTGCCCCACGTCGGACACGGGCGTCCCGAAGTCGTTGAAGCAATCGCACGACAGACCGCCCGGCTGAACACCAACACCAGGTACGTCGTCGATGTCGTCGTCGAGTACGCCGAACGGGTCACCGCACTCCTTCCCGATTCCCTCGACGTCATCCTCTTCACCACCTCGGGCAGCGAAGCCAACGACCTCGCCTGGCGCATCGCCCGCACCGTCACCGCCAACGCCACCGCGATCGTGACCGCCAACGCCTATCACGGGGCCACGACGGCCACCATCCAGACCTCCCCCGAGGAACGCGGCCACAAGTGCGATCTGGCCACCTTCCCCATCCCTGCCGGATTCCAAGCGGACGCGTTCGATCGGATCGTGACCTCGCTCCCGGAAGCGCCCGCCTTCGTAGCGGTCGACACCGTCTTCTCGAGCGATGGGGTCCACGTCCCACCCCCGGGCTCCCTCGGCCACATCGCAGCGATCGCCAGCACCGCCGGGGGCCTGTTCATCGCCGACGAGGTGCAGGCAGGGTTCGGCCGCATCGGGCCCGCAATGTGGGGATTCGCCGCCCACGATGTGGTCCCCGACATCGTCACCCTGGGCAAGCCGATGGGCAACGGCTATCCGGTGGCTGCCGTCGTGACGACCACCGAGATCGCCGAGCGGTTCTGGGAGCACGAGTACTACTTCTCCACTTTCGCCGGCAACCCCGTCGCCGCAGCGGCAGGCATCGCCGTACTCGACGTCGTCGAAGGCGAGAACCTGGCCACGCACGCCCAGGAGATAGGAGACACGCTCCGTTCCGGCATTCGTGACCTGAACCACCCGGTGATCGGCGATGTGCGCGGGCCCGGACTCTTCATCGGCGTCGAGATCGTCGACGACTCAGATCGACCCGATCCCATCCGGGCCGCACACATCGTCGAGACGATGCGAAACCATCGGGTGCTGATCGGACGCACCGGACCCCATCACAACGTCCTCAAGATCCGGCCGCCCCTGGTCTTCGATCACGAACACTCCGCAATCCTGCTCGAAGCGCTCGAATCGGCTCTCGCCTGAGGATTCGGACCGGTATCGGGACGGCCAATAGTGCAAGCCTGTAGCGCGTATTCTCTGCGGCGAGCCGGCAGAAGCGTCTTCCGATCTCGAAGGAGTGCGGCAACGTGAGCGAAATCTATGACGCCATCATTGTCGGGGGAGGGCATAACGGCCTCACTGCCGCCGGGTACCTGGGTAGGGCCGGGCTGAGGACCCTGGTGTTGGAGCGGAGACCGATCGTCGGCGGTGCTGCTGTCACAGAGGAGATTCACCCGGGGTTCCGGGTGTCCACAGTGTCCTATGTGGTCAGCCTCCTGCGAGCTGAGGTCATCGAGGACCTCGAACTCCATTCCCACGGATTCGAGATGCTGGAGCTCGATGGATCCCTGGAGGTGTGCGGTGATGACTATGTCTTCCGCACTGGAGACCAGGATCACGACCGCAGACAGGTCGAACGGTTCTCGACGACCGACTACGCCGCCATGGGGGAGTTCGATGCCATGGTTCAGGAGGTCGGCGCAGTCCTGCGCAACCAGATGCTTCGCGAACCACCCAGACTGGATGGAGGATTGCGCGACCTCACGGCACTCGGACGCATGGGCCTCGACATCCGCAAGCTCTCACCGGAACGGCGTCACCGCCTTGCCCAGATGCTGACCGGCAGCGCCCGCGGCATCATCGAGCGCTGGTTCGATAGCACCATGGTGAAGAGCATGTACGCCTCGGCATGCTTCTCCGGCAACTATGCGAGCCTCGAGCAGCCGGGCTCGGCGCTCCCGTTCTTCCACATGGCCATTGGCGAGTTGGAAGGGGAAATGGGAGCGTGGCGCCTCGTCAAGGGCGGCATCGGGGGCATCAGCGAAGCCATGGCATCGTTCGCTCGATCCGTAGGGGTCGAGGTCCGGACCGATGCCCCGGTGGGAGAGATCCGGGTCGAGGGCGGCAGAGCGGTCGGCGTCCAACTGGAGAACGGTGAAGTTCTCAACGGCCGCTGCGTCGTGGCGAACACCGACCCGAAACGCACCTTCCTGAAACTGATCGATCGGAAGCACCTCTCCGAGGACTTCGCCAGGGACATCGAACAACTCCGGATGGGCCACGCCTCGATGAAGGTCAACCTGGCACTCGACGCCCTACCCGACATCCGGTTCGGCGAGCTCAGCGACGACCCCCGATGGACCCGATCCGACATCGTCATGTTTCCCGACATCGACGGCCTCGAAGCCAACTACACCGAGGCTGCCGCAGGCAGGATGCCACGGGAGCCACGCCTCGAGATATCCATCCCATCCACCATCGACGACACTCTCGCACCTCCCGGTCGGCATGTGATGAGCGTGCTCGCCAAGTACTACCCCTACCACCTGGCTGACGGTGCCCACTGGGATGACATCAAGGAGAATGTTGCCGATGACATCGTCTCCTACATGGCCAGGGTGATGCCGAACCTCCCCGAGGTCGTCATAGGGCGCCAGATCTTGAGCCCGCTCGACCTCGAAACGATCTATGGGCTGACCGAAGCCGACATCTTCCACGGGCGCCACGATCTCGATCAGCTCTTCAGCCTCCGCCCCCACCCCGACGCCGCCCAGTACAGGACCCCGATCACGAGCCTGTACCTGTGCGGGTCAGGCGCTCACCCTGGTGGAGGGATCACCGGGGCGCCCGGGCACAACGCAGCCCGAAGGGTGATTGCCGACCTCAAGAAACGGTGACCCCGGAAGGCTCCCCGGGGCCGATCAACCCTTCAGCGGGTAGGTGCCGAATTCCTCGACGGCGTCGACCATGGCCAGGACGTTCTCAGCAGGGACATCGTTCATGACGGTGTGGACGGCACCGATCATCAGACCACCGCCCACTCCCAACTTCTCGATGATCCGCCTGACCTCCTGGCGCACCTCCTCGGGCGTCCCATTGGGCAGCACGCTGGCGGTATCCATGCCGCCGCAGAAGATCAGGTCTTTCCCGTGTCGCTGCTTCAACTCGTCCAGATTGGCCATCTTCCCCGCCGACGTCTGGATGGGATTGAGGATGTCCACACCCATCTCGATGAAGTCCTCGATCAGCGGGAACACATCACCATCGGTATGGAACATCACCTTCGCCGACGTCCGCTCCTTGACGAACCCGATGAGGTCCTCATGCATCGGCTTGAGGCTCTGCCGGTACATCTTGGGCGACATGAGCAGACTCTCCGCCGTGCCGAGGTCGTCACCGACCTTGATGATGTCGACGTTCTCCCCGAGGGCCTCCAGGAAATGGCCCATCAGGGTCTTACACAGCCCCTCGATCTTCCACAGCAACGCCTCTGCGAACTCCCGACGCAGAGCGAGATTCATCAGGAACTTCTCCATTCCCTGCATGGCGATCGCCCGCTCGAATGGGAACAGCAGCCACGGCGTCGCCAGGATGGCGTACTCGTTCGCCTCAGCGAGCGCCCGAGCCTGAGTCGCCACATGGGCAACCCGGGTCGGGTCGTCCATATCGGGCCACGGGAACGCTTCGATCTCCTCGATCGTCGT
>JABMPV010000199.1 GCA_013202595.1 bacterium | reverse complement strand
TGCTGCTGGTCGACGCGTCAGAGGGCCCGATGCCCCAGCCCCGCTATGTCCTGTCGAAGTCTCTCGCACTGGGACTCCCCGCCGTTGTCGTCATCAACAAGGTGGATCGTCCCGACTCGCGCATCGACCTCGTCGTCGATGAGGTCTATCAACTCTTCATGGACCTCGACGCGGATGATCATCACATCGAGTTTCCCATTGTCTCGACCGTCGCCAGGGAGGGCAGGGCGATGCTGGGCACCGGCGTGCCCGATGCCGACGCAGACCTCTCCGCACTCCTCGACACCGTCGTCTCGACCATCCCCGCGCCAGAAGGCGATTCGGACGCGCCGCTTCAGGCGCTGGTCACCAACCTGGACGCATCCGACTACCTGGGCCGATTGGCGATCGGGCGGGTCATCCAGGGAACCATGCGGTCCGGCGAGAAGGTGGCTCTGTGCCAGGGTGAGGAAGAGGGCGAGCCATTGCGCCGCCGCCTCACCCAACTGATGGGCTTTTCCGGGGTATCCCGAGCCGATGTGTCCGAGCGGACTGCCGGCGACCTCTTCGTCATCGCAGGGTTTCCCGAGGTTGAGATCGGTGACACGCTCGCCGATCCCACCGATCCGAAGCCGCTCAAACGCCTCGAAGTGGACGAACCGGTGCTGCGGATGACCTTCGGGGTCAACACCTCTCCTCTTGCCGGATCGGACGGCAGGTTCCTCACATCCCGCCAGATCAGGGACCGGCTCGAGAAAGAGGTGCTCGGCAACGTGTCGATCCGGATCGGCCCGACGACGTCACCCGACGTGATCGAGGTCAGCGGCCGCGGTGAATTGCAGTTGGCCGTGCTCATCGAGTCGATGCGACGCGAGGGCTTCGAACTCCAGGTGAGCCGTCCCGAGGTGATCATCCGCCCCATCGACGGTAAGCCGCACGAGCCGGTGGAGCGGGCCGTCATCGATGTGCCCGACGAGCACGTCGGCACCGTGACCCAGGCGGCTGCACCTCGCAAGGGCAAGGTCATCGACCTTCGGCCTGGCGATACAGGTCGGACAATCGTCACACTCGTTGCACCGGCACGAGGCCTGCTTGGTCTGCGCTCGCTCCTGATGACGTCCACCAGGGGCACGGCTCTCATCCACCAGCATCACGATGGCTGGATGCCCTGGGCCGGAGACCTGCCCACCCGCCACGGGGGAGCGATGATCGCCGACCGCAGGGGCCTCGCCACGGGCTTCGCTCTCGACAATCTGCAGAAGCGCGGCGAGATGTTCGTGAAGCCGGGCGATGCCGTGTACGAGGGGATGATCGTCGGAGAGCACAGCAGGCCCGAAGAGATGCAGGCGAACCCTTCGAAGGCCAAAGAACTCACCAACATCCGCACTCACTCCCACGACGACGCCATCAAACTGGCTCCTGCTCGGGACGTCACGCTCGAGACCGCCATCGAGTGGATTCAAGCCGACGAGTTGGTCGAGGTGACTCCGAACGTCATCAGAGTGCGCAAGCGGGACCTCACCGAGAGCGACAGGAAGATCGCGCGCAAGAAGGAGCGGTGACCAGATGGCATCCGTACCTTCCTGGCGCCTTCTAGCCGACCTCCCCGACGTCCCGGGCCTCGTCGTCAGAGGCTTCTCGTCCGACGGCGACTTCGTCGGCATGGCGCGTGCCCTCAATGCGGCATCCGCCGCGGACGGCTCCGAGCGCGTTGAGGACCCCGATGAGATGCGTCGCCACTACACCCGGTTGGATAACAGCGACATCGAGCGCGACGTCGCCGTCGTGGAGATCGATGGTGAGATCGTCGGCTACGGCCGGGTGACCTGGTGGGCCCAGTACGACGGCGCCCGGCGCTACCTGCCGTTCTGTTTCATCGACCCGGGAGCGCGCGGGTTGGGGATCGGCACGGCGCTGCTGACCCACAACGAGGCGCGCCTGCGCGAGATCGCCGCGGGTCACTCCGACGAGGGGGAGCGGACGTTCGAAGTGTTCTGCGCCGACACCGAGGTCGGAGCCGACATCTTGTACCGGTCCTTCGACTACGAGCCGGCCAGGTACGAGGCTTCCATGATCCGGTCTCACCTCGATGACCTGCCCGAGGCACCGATGCCCGAGGGACTCGTGGTGCGCACCCCGGAGGAGAGTGAGCTTCGGGCGGTGTTCGAGGCCGATGTAGAGGCCTTTGCAGATCACATCGACGAGGCCCCTCCGTTGGAGAACGCGTTCGACGGGTTCATGGAATTCGAGTGGAACGATCCATCGCTGTGGCGGGTCGCCTGGGACGGCGACGAGGTGGCCGGTCAGGTGAGGTCCTACATCAACGAGCGTGAGAACGCCCAGTTCGGTCGGAAACGGGGGCTCACCGAGAACGTCTCGGTTCGCAGGCCCTATCGCCGCAGCGGCCTTGCCCGATCACTGCTGGTGCAGAGTCTCGAGGCGGTACGGGATCGCGGGATGACCGAGGCGGTGCTCGGTGTGTCGGTGGAGAATCTCCACGGAGCACTGGCCCTGTACGAGAGCGTCGGGTTCCGGCGATTCCTCACGTGGACGACGTTCCGCAAGCCGATCTGAACGCGAAGCGCTCAGCGGTCCGCTCGCCGCCACTTCTCGACGTTCCACGTCTGGTTCCACGGCGAGTAGACGTACCCGTCGATCCGGCTCGCCCACACGGCCCCGTACGCATTGCGGGTCGACAGGGGGATGAACACGACCTGGTCGGCGAGGATCTGCTCTGCCTCGATCGCAAGTGAGGTGAACTCGTCGATGTCGGCGGTGGCCTCCATGAGGTCGATGAGGTCCTCGTAGCGGGCGCTGTGCTCGTCGCTCACCAGCGAAGGCCCCTGGTTGAGGTCCACCCGGTACACCGTCCCGGGTGGAGCGCCGAATGAACGCTCGGGGCCGAGGGGCTGTCCGGTCACTGCCGATGTGCCCCACCGGGCGAAGTTGGAACCTGTGTATGACTGCGAGCCGACGTTCGGATCGCCTGTGACCGGCGACCCGGGGTCGAAGATGGCGAGGTTGCCGAGCGCGCCGCCCGCTCCGGGTGCCGCAATCCATGCCCACTGTCCGAGGTCCCATGTCCCATTGTCGAGCGTTGGCCCGAAGAAGAGCGAGGAGTCCTCCAACTGCAGCTCCACTTCGATTCCACCCGCCCCCAGCATGTCGACCAGCAGCCGGGCGATCGCCGGTCGCTCATCGGCATTGGACGTCGTGGAGAACACCAGCTTCGGCGGATCCGCGTCGCAGTCCCGTCCCAGGTCTGCGCACAGCTCGGCCAGCAGTCGCCGCGCCTCATCCACGTCGTGGTCGTAGCGGCTCCACGGCTCGGTTCCGGGGAGGCCCGTGAGATCAAGGATTCCGTCGAGATGCAGGTCGGTCGCCCAGAAACCGAGAGCGGCGATCGCCTCGCGGTCGATGAGATGGGCCACGGCCTGGCGGAACGGGAGGTGCCGGTTGAGTGAGTCTTCGTTGCGGTTGTTGTTCCCGAACTGGAACGTGAAGTGCTCCCAGATGGGCGATTGCCTCGATTGGACCTCGACGCCCTCGATCGCCGCGATCCGGTCGACCGCCTCGGGCCACGGCGACGGGGCGTAGACATCGATCTCGCCGTTGCGGAACGCCGAATCGAGGCGTTCGGGATCGGGGATGAAGCGGAACTCGAGGCGGTCCAAATGGGGGAGGGCCTCGCCCGCCGGCCCCGTCTTCCAATAACGATCGTTCCGTACCAGCGAGATGCGCTCGCCGCGCTCCCATGACTCGAAGACGAAAGGTCCGGCGGAGAGCCAGGGGATCTCATCCCATTCGCGGGTGGGGTCGGTCCCCTCGACCTGATGGCGGGGGAGGATGACGGGGAACATCGTCTCGTGGATGAGAGTCGGCTGTGGGAACGACCAGGAGACGACCTTGCCGTCGGCGACAATCGAACCGGTGACGATCTGCTCGTAGTCCGCCCGGTCGAACCAGTCGCCCTCAATGGCCATGATCGCCTCGTAGGTGAACAGGACGTCGTCTGCCGTGATCGGCGTCCCGTCCTCCCACACCGCTTCCTCGTGCAGTCTGTAGGTGACCGTGGTCGTGCCGTCCCCGGCCACCGTGACGCCTCCGCTGGCGATCGTTGGGATTTCGACGGCCAGGTCGGGCACGATCTCGAGTGTGCCGCCGTGGGTTTCGGTCAGACCCACGAACAGAGCCTGCCCGATCTCCATGACGTTCGAGCTCCCGCCGTCGGGAGAGAACGGGCTCAGGCTCGACGGCTCCCAGTCGCTGCCGATGATCGCCTGGTTCGGTCCCGGCGGGAGGGTGCTGGTTGTTGTGGTCGGCGCGGCGCTGGTCGTCGTGGTGTCAGGCGGAGCCGTGGAGGTCGTCGACGGGGTCGTTGTCGTCGTGGTGGTGGCGACTGTGGCGGCCTCAGGGATGGTCGTGGATGATCCGCCATCGTCCGAACACGCCGCGGCGATCAGGGCGAACAGAACCAGGACGATGAGAATCCGCCTCATGGACAAAGCGTATTGGATCAGCCGGGCTTCGACACCGCAGCGCCTCCCGGTGGCCGACGACAGCCTTTCTCCATCGGGCCTGGTGGTGTCGCCGATGCACGAGTTCGGTTGGCTCGGGTTGGCCCGCTCCGCCCTCCCGCCGGCTGCGCCGACACGAGTGCACCTCCCCCACCCTCCGGTGGGGGAGGATCTTTGGCTCTATCCGCCCGCAGTCAGCATCGGGATCTGGCCGAAGTCGTCGGGGCCGAGACCCTCGACCGAAGCCGCCTCGGTGTAGTCGGACAGGGTCTCCTCGACCACGCCCTGGCCCGGCCACAGCACGTCGAGGATCCTGGTGTGGCTGATGCCCGGTCCCGGTGCTCCGCCGACCCGCCACTGTTCGGCCGTCTGCATCACGTCGCGTACCCGGCGGACGCCGCTCGAGGGATAGCCCTCCTGGCTCATCAGCACGATGCTGTAGCCCCACGTCGATGGATCGCCGCCACCGAGCAATTCGAGCGGGACCCGAATGATCACGCGGCCCTTGTCACCGATGGTGATGACCCGGAACGTCGGCTCGGTCTCGGTGGTCTCACCGGCCTCGTCTGCGGTGTAGATGGCGGGGAACCATCCTTCGACGGTGATGCCGTACTCGTAGCCGAAGCCCTCCGGCAGAGCGGCGTTGCGGCCGGGGATCAGCACCCGGGCTCCGGTGCCCTGGCCGGGATCGGTGTCGATGTAGATGTCGAACGTCTGGATCGACAGGCCATTCGGGCTGCCCCACGGATTGGCGATGGTGGCCAGCGTCTGGAGTGTGATCACCAGATCGCCGCCCTCTGTGCCGACCGACCCCCCTGTGAGGTCGTACGAGCCGGGGGTGAACAGCGAGTCGCTCGGGTACTCATAGGTCCCGGGGCCGTGGTCGTCGCCGATCGGGTCGGCGACGTCGAGGAACACCTCGACGCTGGAGATGTCGGGCACCTGGGCACCGGCCGGAGCAGTGACCGGGAAGAGCGGCCCCTCGACGACGGGTTCGTTGATGACGTGCTCCCTGGCGACGATGCGGAACGGGACGATGTCGCCGATCCCCAATTCGCCGAGGTCGACGAGCGGGATGGTCATCTCGACCCGATTGACGTCGAGTGCAGCCGCAAGCGGGGCGCCGAACACGGTTTCGGAGGGATCATCATCCAATCCGGGCAGGCTCTCGGCCCTCGTCAAGGAAGCCGGGTCCTCCTGGTCCCATCGGTAGAGGTGGGTTGCGCCGAAGCCGAGCAACTGACCTTCGAGTGTCGCCGGGCGGGGATCACCGACCGCCGTCGCTCCGAGGTACACGTCGAATCCGCCTCGCGGTGCGGTGCCCTCCCAGTCGACTCGCAGGTGCATGCCGTCGGGGGTGAACCCGACATACACGGCTTCGAATTCGGCGCCGCCTCCGAAGAGGGCGGCATTGGCCCACTCCTCGTCGGTGATCGAGCCATTGATGACGACGTCGAGCGGTTCGTCCCCTGCGCTGCGGTCCGGGAGGAGTGGCGTCTCGGGGATGATGGGGACCGAGAGGAACCCCGGTCGGTCCTGACCGAGAGCGTCGTACACCTGGCCCAGCAGTTCCCGATAGGCGGCGTCGAAGTAGTCGTCGTTGCCGCTGGACTGGTCGTCGCCGTACCACCAGAACCAGTCGGACCCCTCGGCGAACAGCATCGTCTCGTAGGCGGCGGCCAACGCCTCATCGGAGACGTCGTCGCTGCGTTCTGCCTTGGACAGATTGTCGCGGACCTCCCACAGGTAGTTCCACGCCGTGGCTTCCTCTTCCTCACCGATCCAGGTTGCGTAGTTGGAGGAGAACCAGGCGCCGGGGAACACCTCGTCGAGTGGTTCGATGGTGTCGCCGAATGCGGCGACGTACTCACCCGGTGTGATGGTCCTCACGATGTCGGTGTCGTTGAGGCGGGAGTACAGCGCCCTGAGGAACGGGATGCCGTCACCGGGGTAGTTCTCCCATGCGTTCTCGCCGTCGAGGAT
>JABMPV010000198.1 GCA_013202595.1 bacterium | reverse complement strand
CACTCCTTGCATCGCCACGTGTCCTTGCCCGAACGCTCATTGGTCGCCTGCCGAGCCCACACCGGGTTGTCCCCTGTCGGCTCCTCCAACCCCAGCACGACCCACCACTTGTCATACAACACACCACCACGTACCGCATCACCTGCGGGCAGCGGTGTAGTCGTCGCCGGTGCGGCGGTCGTCGCCGGTGCAGCAGTTGTGGTGGGCGCTGCGGTCGTCGCCGGCGCAGCAGTTGTCGCCGGCGCCGCGGTCGTAGCCGGCGCAGCCGTCGTCGTCCCTGCGTCGTCGTCGCCGCACGCGGACACAAATAGCGCGAAGATGACGAGCAATATCAATCCTTGGATCCTTGGCAATGCCACGAACACACTCCCCAATCAACAAGTCGTACGTTTCCGACTCTGCGTCGAGCCTCTCTGTCGATCGTATGGAAACCCGTGCGCCGGGTGAAGGGGCTGAGGTCCGTAATCCGATCAGACCAAGGTCTGTGGAACTTCCGAGCGTCTCCCGTTCTCGACCCGACCTCATCGTGGACTCGTCGGGTCCATGAGGGTCCCGCTGCTCTCGAGATTGACCTTCTCCGGGCAGTTCCTGGCGTTCGGCATGATCGTGCTCCTCGCCGGCATGATCACGCTCGGCCTGTGGGCACAGAGGGAGATCCGTCAGGTCACGTCCAGGCGCACGGCAGAGGTCACGGCGCTGTATGTCGACAGCTTCGTTGCCGAGAGCGTCCAGGCTCTCGCCACAGGTTCCCGCATCGACGCCCGTGCTATCGCGACGCTCGACGAGTATTTGAAGGACACAGCGCTTGGCGACCAATTCGTGAACATCAAGCTCTGGGCGAGGGACGGGACGATCGCCTACAGCACCAGCGAAGATCTCATCGGTCGGGTCTTCGATCTGCATGAAGAACTGGAGCGCGCCCTCACTGGCGAACTGGTCTCGGGCTTCACCGACCTGTTGAACTCCGAAAACGAGTATGAACGAACCCGCGCCGAATCGCTGATCGAGACCTACGCTCCCATCTCACGATTTGGGACGGGCGAGACCATCGCCGCGATGGAGTTCTATCAGCACCCCGGCCCGCTGCTCGCTGCCGTCCGCAGCGCCCAGATGCGCGGCTGGTCGGTCGTGGTTGTCGCGACCGCCCTCATGTACGTCATGCTGCTGGGGTTGGTGCGCCGTTCCAACAATCTCATCGAGTTGCAGCGGGCTCAATTGGAGGGCAACGTGACCCGATTGAGTGACCTCCTCGCCGACAACCGCCGTCTCCAGAGGCGGATGAGAGATGCCGCCGGGCGGGTCACCGCACTCAACGAGCAGTTCCTTCACAGGGTGTCGGCCGATCTCCACGATGGGCCGGCCCAGTGCATTGCTGTGGCGCTGCTGCGCCTGGACACGCCCGACTCAGCCGAAACATCTGCTCAACGGCCTTCTGAGGCCGTACGGACGGCCCTCGACTCCGCTCTGGGTGACATCCGATCGATTGCACGCGGTCTACGGCTCCCTGAAATCGACGCTCTCTCAACGGCCGACGCTGCAGCGAAATGTATCCTCGAGTTCGAGAGGATTTCGGGGACTCGCGTGGACGTCGAGTTCGTCGATGTGCCTACACAAGCCCCACTTGCAACGAAGATCACCATGTACCGCATCCTCCAAGAGGCACTCGCCAACAGCTACAAACATGCCGAGGCATCGACCCGAACCGTGACCCTGGGAATGGAGAGCGGGAGTCTGCGAGTCGAGATCGGGGACGACGGCCCACCCTTCAACACTGATGGCCCCTGGAGAGAGGGCGCTCTCGGTCTGGCAGGCATGAAGGAGCGCACAGAGATGTTGGGAGGCGAATTCGAGTTGTTGAGCTCACCAGATGGCGGGGGAACCCGGGTTCGAGTCATACTCCCGCTCAAAGGAGACCCTGATGACTGAGCAGATAAGCCTGGTCGTGGCTGACGACCACCCTCTGATGCGACGTGGAATCGTTGACGCTCTCTCCAACGAAGAGGACTTCCGCATCGTTGGTGAGGCCGCAACCGGCACCGAGGCCGTAGCCATCGTCACTGAGATGCTTCCCGATGTCGTCCTGCTCGACCTCGACATGCCGGGAGGCGGCGGCATATCGGCTGCGACGCAGATCGCCGCAGTCTGTCCAACCACGAAGATCCTCATCCTGACCGTGTCGGAGAGCGAGGACGATCTCCTGCAGGCAATGAAGGCCGGGGCGAAGGGATACGTCCTCAAGGGCACCGCCTCTTACGGCCTGACCCACGCCGTGCGAGCCCTCGTAGCAGGCGAGGTCTACATAACTTCGACTCTCGCCACGACCATCCTGTGCGAACTGACTGCCGACTCCCCCGCCGACCCGCTGGGTGCCTTGACCGCGCGAGAGGGCCAGGTCCTCGACCTGGTCGGACAAGGCCTGACGAACCGTGAGATCGGGGAACGTCTCTTCCTTGCCGAGAAGACGGTGAAGCACCACATGACGGGGATCCTGAGCAAACTCCACGTTCGCAACAGGGTCGAGGCCGCCCTACTCGCCCACAAGCGCCGGGACGCTTGAGGGCGCTCCGCTTCGGTTTCGTGGACGGGAGATCCACGCCAAAGGAGTCGTCGACGTGAGCGGCGGTGACGCCTGGCTTACACTGCAGCCCGAAGTAATCAACAGGGCCGCAGCCCCCGCCGACCACCGGGCCTCCGCGACCCGGCGCAGAAAGGTCCTAGCGGTTCTTCCGGATCGGCCGTGGTGAGCCGGGGTGGTACACCCACCTCTCGCGCTGGAGCCGGACCACACGCTGCCAGGGTCTCGTCAGGTAGCCGATAGGCACCGTGACGATGTGCACCAGGCGAGTGAATGGGAACAGCGCCAGGAAGGTCCAGAACGCGATCACGTGGGCCTTGAGGACGTGCGGCAGAGCCGCCACCAACTCTGGCTCCGGCTGAAACACCAGCAACGACCTGACGTAGGGCACGAACACCGATGTGCCCCAGAAGGAGCCGTAGCGATATCCGACCGCGATCCAGATACCTGTCACGATCTGCACGAATATGACGGAGAGGACCACGACATCCATTGGGCTGGTCACCGCACGAATCCTGGCCTGGGTCACGCGCCGATAAATCAACACTGCGAGACCGAATCCGGCCCACAGCGCCAACGCCAACCCCGTCAACTCGAGGAGATAGAGCCGAATGGGCTCGCCGTTCCACAACTCGATACTGCGAGGAGTGATCAGCGCCAGGAAGTGGCCCACGAGGATCAGTGATATCCCCCAATGGAACGGCACCGTGCCCCAGAACAGCTTCTTGCTCTCCAGGAGCTGCGACGACAGCGCGGAGACCGAGAAGGGATGCCGGCGCCAGCGCAGGACGCTGACAACGATCGCCAGCGTGAGGGCTACATAGGGAGCGACGACAAACAGAAGCGTGTCGGCATTCATGATCCGTCTCCCGTCGTCTCGACCCCCGGCTCCCCCACCACCTCCCCGACCGCATCCAGCAGGTGGCGGTAGGGGTTGTCCGAGTCGGCCTTCTTCAGTTCCTTCTTCATCTTCTTCACGGCATCTGGCAGTACGGCCGTGAGATCGGGATGCAATCCGCCGGTGGCGTCCAGGTGCAAGAGCACCGGGACGAGGTGATCGGGAAGCTCGCCACCCGAATCGACCCCTGCCTCTGTCTGAGCCCGTTTGAGATTGGCCATCAACTCACCCCGCCGATAGGTCTCACCAAAAGCCATGTGGCCTACGTATGGTGCGAAGAGCGGGCTGAGATCGAGCGTGTTGGTGTGGATTTCCTCCCACTCCGAGAGCGTCAGACTCTCGATCGCTCTGAGAAAGCTCTGCATCCGTTTGCGGACCGGGCCGTCGGCGAGTTCTGCGACAGCGGCCGTCACTGTTTCTCTGTGCCCGGGACCCGGATACTGGAACCCGCAAGCCACCACGGCTGCTGCTCCCATCACGCCCCCCTCACCGGAGGATCGAGATACCCAAGACCGGCGACACCCTTGCGAGCGAGCGGGTCACCCTGAGCCTCGATCCCCTGTTCCCGATGGTACGGAGGCAGCACGAACCGCTCATGCATCTTGGGGAGAGTGGTCAGCCGGTAGATCTCCTCGACCTCTTCGGGGTTGGTTCCGGCCTCCTCGAGCAGTGCCAGGGTCGCTTCGTCGATCACGCCGTCGACACTCTGGCGTCGCTTGTATATCCGCACCGCAAGCATCTTGCGAAGGACCCGTTTGATGGCATCCTCGTCGCCCACTGAGAACAGATTCGCCAGATACTTGATCGGGAGCCTCGCCTTGTCGATCGAGTCGAACAGCTCGAAATCCGTCTGGTCGGGCGGCAGGTCCAGGCGAATCAACTCCTGCTCCACCGTCGAGACGATCGGCGACAGGGGCGGGATATAGAACATCATCGCCACTGTTCGGTACTCCGCATGAAGAGGGAAGGCGAGGCCCCATTCCTTCACGAACTTCCAGATCGGGCTCTTGCGAGCCGACTGGATCCAATCGTCTTCGATCCCTGCCGCCTCCGCCGCAATGACGACATCCTCGTCCCAGGGATCGAGAATCGCGTCGAGTTGCGCCTGCAGCAACTCCTCCTCCGGCGCACCTGCAGTCTCTTCGATCAGATCGGCGTCGTACAGGAGCACGCCCATGTAGCGGATTCGCCCCACACAGCTGTGAGCGCAGGCGGGCGCCTGACCGGTCTCCAGACGGGGGAAGCAGAGAATGCATTTCTCCGACTTCCCTGCAGACCAGTTGTAATACACCTTCTTGTAGGGGCAGGCGGCGACGCACATCCGCCAGGCTCGGCACTTGTCCTCGTTGACGAGGACGACTCCATCCTCCCCGCGCTTGTAGATGGCGCCCGATGGGCAGGCACCGACGCACGCAGGGTTCAGACAGTGGTTGCAGATGCGGGGCAGGTAGTTGAACACGACCCGCTCGATCTCCTCCATCTGCGCCCGCACCGCAGGGTCGACTCCTTCGAGAGAGATGTCGTTGCGGGCATAGATGTTCGAGCCGCCGAGATCGTCGTCCCAGTTGGGTCCCGTCTCGATGTCGATCGACTCTCCCGTCACCATCGAGATCGGCATTGCTGTGGGCTGCTGGGTGCCGTCCTCGGCGTCGAACAGATCCCCGTAGCGGAACGTGAAGGGCTCGTAGTAGTCATCGAGTTTCGGCAGTGCCGGATTGAAGAACAGCCGGCCCAGCCCCTTCGCCTTCGAGTGCAGTGTCAGTTTGAGGCGACCCTTTTCATCACGCTTCCAGCCGCCCTCGTAGTGCTCCTGGTCCTCCCACCCTGTGGGATAGCCGGTTCCCGGTCGGGTCTCGACGTTGTTCCACCACATGTACTCGGCACCCTGGCGATCCGTCCAGATGTTCTTGCACGCCACCGAGCACGTGTGACATCCAATGCACTTGTCGAGATGGAAGAGCATGCTCATTTGGGCTCTGACCTTCATGGCATCCTCCCTAGAACTCGGGCTTGTCTATGCGGCGGATGAACACAGTCGTGTCTCGATTGACGCCAGTCGGCCCCCAGTAGTTGAAGGCGTAGCTGAACTGCGCATAGCCCCCGCTCATCAGAACGGGCTTGAGCCGGGTTCTCGTGAGCGAGTTGTTCATCCCCGCCCGTGTCTTGCGCCGCGGCGAGATCGGAATGCCGATAGTGCGCTCCGTGGCGTGATAGACGAAGACGCTCCCGGTCGGGATACGGGCAGAGGTGATGCATCGCTGCACGAACACGCCGTTGTCGTTGTACAACTCCACCCAGTCGTTGTCCACGATGCCGAGAGCGGCTGCATCCTTGTCGTTGAGCCAGACCGGATAGCCACCCCGGGACAGCGTCATCATCCGATGATTGTCCGAGTAGGTCGAGTGGATCGACCATTTCCCGTGAGGCGTGATGTAGTTGAACATCTTCCCGTCCTGGCCCTCGGCCAGGCTCTGCTCCGTCTCAGACAGCATGGTGTGATCCGGACGCGGCTTGAAGACGGGGAGGTGCTCACCCCACTCCAGATACTGCTCGTGATCGAGGTAGAAGTGCTGGCGCCCGGTGAGAGTTCGCCACGGCACGAGGTGCTCCACATTGAGAGTGAACGGGCTGTAGGCCCGCCCCTTGGTGATCACCCCCGACCAGGTGGGCGTAGTGAGGACCCGTCTCGGCTGAGCCACGATCGACGAGAAGTCATAGCGGACGTCGCGCTGCCCGTCCCCCAGATGCCGGAGTGATAGCCCGGTCTTGGCCTCCTCCGCTTCGAATGCTCGATAGGCCAGTTCGCCGTTCGAGGCCGGATCGAGTGCGAGGATCGCTTCACAGGCCTCACGGTCGTTCGCCAGAGACGGAAGAATCTCGCCTCGTACCTCCCGGGGCTGTCGCTCGGCGAGTTCCTCGTAGAAGTCGGCGACGGGAATCCGCAATCCGTGCGCACCCACTCCATTGTCCCGGACCGAGGTGCCCAGGGCCTTCCACTGCTCTGCCAGATTGGTGTAGTCCCGCCGGATGATCCTGAACTTGGGCATGGTCTTGCCCGGCACGGCCTCGGCTTCCCCTGACATCCAATCGCCGGGAGGGGTGGGCTGCGCCAACTCATCCGGCGTGTCGTGCTGCAGGGGCAGCATGACGATGTCCTCGACCGGCTCGGGGATGTGGATCTCCGACAACTCAGCCACCTTCTCGGCGAGAGCACGGTAGATCTGCCAGTCCGTCCTCGATTCCCACGCAGGAGCCACTGCCGCCTGCATCGGATTGATGAACGTGTGCATGTCGGTGGTATTGACGTCGTCCTTCTCGTACCAGGTTGCTGCGGGGAGGATCAGATCCGAGTAGAGCGCCGATGTATCCATCCGGAAGTTGAGGTCGACTATCAGATCCATCTTGCCTTCGGGCGCCTCCGGCCGAACGGTGACGTCGACGACGCCGTGATCATCCGGCTCGGCTGCAATGGCCGTGGAGTGGGTTCCCAGATAGTGACGCATGAAGAACTCGTGACCCTTGGCCGAAGTGCCGATGGCGTTGCCCCGCCAGATGAACCACACTCGGGGCCAGTTCTCCGGGGCATCGGGATCCTGGACGGAGAACTCGATCTCCCCCGACTTGAGCCAGTCGACGATCTGCTGGATGATCTCTTCGTCGGTCTCGGCACCTTCTCGACGCGCCCTGCGCACCAACTCGATCGGGTTCTTGTTGAATTGCGGGAAGAAGGGGAGCCAACCCGAGCGCACCGCCCTGGCCTGGTGGTCGATGGTGTGGTCGAACTTGGCCTCGTCATCCTCGGGAAGAGTGTCGTAGTCGCGAAAGCCGCGCTCATAGCGCCACTGATCGGAGTGGACGTAGTGGAACGACGGCGTGTTCTGATGACGCGGCGCCATCCCCCAGTCGAGCCCGAACGCTATGGAACTCCATGAAGCCTGGTTGGTGACCTTCTCCTGCCCCACATAGTGGGCCAAGCCGCCCCCGTTGACTCCGACCGATCCCGTGAGCATGAGCCCGACGATTGCGGAGCGGTAGAGCAGGTTGTTGTGGTACCAGTGGTTGGCGCCTGCGCCGATGATCACCATGTTCTTGCCGCCGGTCAGTTCACCGTTGCGGCCCCACTCCCTGGCGAATCGGATGACCGTATCGCGGTGGATGCCGGTGAGGCTCTCCTGCCAGGCCGGCGTGTACGGAGCATCGGCATCGTCGTAGTCGCCGGCGTGAGCGCCGCTCAAGCCGCGATCCACACCGAAACGGGCCATCATCAAGTCGAACACCGTCGTCACGGTCTTGCGGCCGTGCACAGTGTCGACATGACGAACGGGCACGCCGCGTTCGATTGGCCTGCCCCCGCCGAAGTCGTCGAACGGGACCTCTATCACGTCGTCGTGTCCCTCGACGAAACTGAGCACCGGGTCGATGTCGGTCCCGGTCACGGAGTCGACGAGTTCGAGATTCCACCTGCCCTTCTCCTTGTCGGCCCAGCGATGACCGATCGAGCCGTTGGGCATGTGCGGCTCATCTGAGCCGTAGTCCCACATGAGCATCTTCCAGTCGCCGTTCTCGACCTCGGAGTAGGTCTGGAGTTCGTTGGCTCGCAGATAGCGGCCGGGCTTGCCGTCGACGATCTCCACCAGCAAGGGGAGGTCGGTGTATTGCTTCACGTAGTCCTGGAAGTAGGGCACTTGCTTGTCGCGATAGAACTCGGTCAGCAGTACGTGGTCGACGGCGAGCCAGAACGCTGTGTCCTGGCCCGGATGGGACGGAATCCACCAGTCGGCGTACTTGGCGACCTGCGAGAAGTCGGGGCTGAACACGACGAGTTTGGCCCCCGCGTGGCGGACCTCCGATATGAAGTGGGTATCGGGGGTGCGCGTCATGTTGAGATTCGATCCCACCACGGCGATGAAACGGGCGTTGAACCAGTCGGCGGACTCATGCACGTCTGTCTGCTCGCCCCAGGTCTCAGGCGAAGCCGGGGGCAGGTCGCAATACCAGTCGTAGAAGCTCATTATCACGCCGCCGAGCAGCGAGAAGAAGCGACTTCCTGCTGCATAACTGATCTGAGACATTGCAGGGATGGGAGAGAAGCCGGCCACCCGATCTGGCCCCTGCTCCTTGACCGTCGAGACGGTTGCAGCGCCGGCGATCTCAAGCGCCTCCGCCCAGGTGATTCGCCGGAAGCCGCCCTTGCCCCGCGCCTGCTGGTAGCGGCGGCGCCACTCCGGCTCGGACTGTATGGCCTGCCAGGCCGCGACCGGATCGCCGAGATTCTCTTCCTTGGCTTGCCGAAACAGGTCGATGAGGATGCCGCGCCCGTAGGGATACTTGACGCGAATCGGGCTGTACAGATACCAGGAGTACGAGATGCCCCGCTGACAGCCGCGTGGTTCGTATGGCGGCAGCCCGGCCTCGAGCGAGGGGTAATCGGTTGCCTGCAGCTCCCAGGTGACTATTCCGTCCTTGACGAACACCTCCCAGGAGCAACTCCCGGTGCAGTTGACGCCGTGAGTGGTTCGGACCCGCTT
>JABMPV010000197.1 GCA_013202595.1 bacterium | reverse complement strand
TGGGTCTACGGCCTGCCCGAGTTGTTCGGTGGTTCACTCGTGGGCGCTCATCGGATCGCGGTCCCCGGGTGTTATCCGACCAGCGCGCTGCTCGCCCTCGCCCCGTTGGTGAGAGCGGGCCTCATCGATCACACGGCGATCGTGGTGGACGCGATGTCGGGAGTCACCGGCGCCGGCCGGGCGCTCAAGGGAGATCTCCTGTTCGGAGCCGTGGACGAGGGCGTCCGCGCCTACGGGGTCACAACGCATCGCCATCGTCCCGAGATGGAGTGTGGTCTCGATGCGATGGGGTCGGGCGAGACCACCGTGTCGTTCACCCCCCACCTCGTTCCGATGCAGCGAGGCATCCTGAGCACCTGCTCTGCCCCGGTTTCCGATGGTGTCGTTCTCTCCGATGTCGTCGGTGCCCTGAGGACGGCGTACGAGGAGTCGCCCTTCGTCGAGGTGATCGACGGCCCACCCCAGACGAGGTGGGTGGTCGGTTCCAACCGGTGCCTCCTCGCCCCGTTCGTCGACGATCACTCGGGCAGAGTCATCGTGCTGTCGGCGATCGACAACCTGCTGAAAGGTGCAGCAGGGCAGGCGGTGCAGTGTGCCAACCTCGCCCTGGGGTTGCCCGAAGAGACCGGCCTTTCGATGGCGGGGTGGATGCCATGAGCGTGACGGCGCCCCTTGGAGTCACGGCGGCAGGCATCGCGGCGGGGATCAAACCCGACGGGGTGCTGGATCTGGCTCTGATAGTCACAGACGAACCGGCGACCGCCGCAGCCGTGTTCACCACGAACCTCGCCGCCGCGGCTCCGGTCCAACTCAGTCGCAGGCATGTCTCGGGCGGAGTCGCCCGGGCGGTGGTCCTCAACTCGGGGTGCGCCAATGCGGCGACCGGGCCTTCGGGTGACCTCGTCGCAATCGGAACGGCGCGGGCAGCCGCCAAGGTGCTCGGCTGCAAGGTGACCGAGGTGCTCGTGTGCTCGACGGGCACCATCGGCGACCCCCTGGATGGCCCAACCGTCGCTGCCGGAGTCGGCGCGGCGTCTGCGCAACTCGAAAGGAGTCCTGCTGCAGGCAAGAGTGCGGCGCGGGCGATCATGACGACGGACTCCGGGCCCAAGGAGACACTCGTCGAGTCCGGCGGGTTCACCGTTGGGGGCATGGCCAAAGGAGCGGGGATGATTCGGCCCGATATGGCAACGATGCTGGCCGTGATCGTCACCGACGCCGTCGCCAGCGCCGAGGATCTGAGCGAAGCCCTGCGGTCCGCCACGGAGGTGTCCTTCAACTGCCTCGATATCGACGGATGTGCGAGCACCAACGACACGGTGATCACGGTGGCGACGGGGGCATCTGGTGTGACTCCGGATCGGGAGGCACTGACGTCGGCTCTCACCACTGCCGCCAAGGACCTGGCTCGGCAGATTGCCGAGGACGCAGAGGGAGCGAGTCGCCTGGTGACGCTGCATGTGAAGGGCGCGGTAGATGCCGCAGCGGCCAAGGTGCTCGGCAGAGCGATGTGTGACTCGGCTCTCGTGCGGTCCGCCTTCTACGGAGGTGATCCCAACTGGGGCCGGCTCCTGTCTGCGTGCGGTGAAGCCGGGATCCCATTCGACCCGACGGAGTTCTCGGTCTCCTACCAGGGGGTGCTCGTGGCCGACGAGGGCATCTCCACAGGCGTCGACAGGGCCGATCTCCGATCCACCATGGAGACCGGGGACCTCGACGTGGTCGTAGGTGTTGGATCGGGTCCGGGCGAAGCGACGCTGCTCACCACGGATCTCACGCCCCAGTACGTCGAATTCAACGCGGAGTACTCCTGATGAACACCGGACACACGTCGCCGCTGCGGGCCAAGCAGATGATCGCCTCCACCATGGGCAAGGCCCGCATATTCAGCGAGGCCCTGCCATTCATCAAGGCATATCGCGGGCACACCATGGTGATCAAGTACGGCGGGTCGGCGATGATCGACGACCAGTTGCGTGAGACCTTCGCCGACGACGTGGCGCTGCTCCATCTGGTTGGCATCAAGCCCGTGATCGTCCACGGTGGCGGTCCCCACATCTCCAGCGCCATGAAGAGGTTCGGCATCGAGCCACGGTGGGTGGAGGGCCTCAGGGTCACCGACGCCGACACCATGCGGATCGTCCAGGCGACGCTGGTGGGAGAGGTCAATCCCGACACCGTCAGGCTGATCAATGCTCATGGAGCGGTCGCCGCAGGAGTGACCGGCCTCGACGCCAACACCTTCGAGGTGACCCAGGCAGACGAGCGCCTGGGCTACGTCGGGGAGATTCAGAAGGTGAACTCGGGATACCTGATCCGTCTCATGGACGACGGTCTCATCCCCGTGGTGGCGCCCGTTGGGCGGGGACCCGACGGGTTGCCGTACAACATCAACGCCGACACGGCGGCGGGGTCGCTCGCTGCTGCGCTCGGTGCCGAGAAACTGGTCTATCTCACCGATGTGGAGGGCCTGTACGCCGATCTGGCCGACACCAACAGCCTCATCCAGCGGCTGACGATCTCGCGCCTCACCGAACTGCTCGGAAGTGGAGCGATCTCGAAGGGGATGATCCCCAAACTCATCTCGCTGCGAGAGGCGATGGCCGGCGGTGTGAAGCAGTCACATATCCTCGATGGCCGGGTGCAGCACGCTCTGCTGCTGGAGATGTTCACACCCGAGGGGATCGGGACCATGGTCATGAACGATGCGGACGCTCGATGAGCGCTGCACTGCGCAGGGGCTTGATCAAGCGCCTGATCGAAAGCCAGGACCTTGTGAGCCAGGCTGCGATCGTCGAGTTGCTCGCCGATCGGGGATACGAAGTCACCCAGGCGACGGTGTCTCGCGACCTCGCCGCCATCGGTGCCAGGAAGGCAGGAGGGGAGGACGGCATCTATGCGTTGTCCTCTTCCGAAGATGGCGACGCCGACCTCGCTGCAGCCCTCGGCAGTTTCGTGGAGGAGATCGCGGTGTCGGGCAACCTGGTGGTGCTGAAGACGCCTCCGGGGGCGGCTCATCTCGTGGGGGCCGCCATCGACGGGTCGCGAACCACCGGGGTGGTTGGAACAGTCGCAGGAGATGACACCGTGCTGATCGTGGCCGAGGAATCCATCGGCGGAGCGGTTCTCGCCGCGCGGCTCGAGGCAACCGGGAGGGGCCAGTGACCGGATCCATCAAGAAGGTGGTTCTCGCCTACTCAGGGGGCCTCGACACATCGATCATCCTCAAGTGGCTGACAGAGCACGTCGGCGCCGAGGTCGTCGCCTACACCGCTGATGTGGGTCAGGGTGAGGAACTGGACTCCGCCAGGGTCAAGGCGCTGGCCACGGGTGCCACCGAAGCAATCGTGGACGACCTCCGCGCAGAGTTCGTCGAGGACTACGTCTTCCCCGCGCTGCGGGCCAATGCGATCTATGAGGGTTACTACCTGCTCGGCACGTCGCTCGCCCGTCCCGTCATCTCCAAGGGATTGGTCGAGACTGCCAGAGCAACCGGTGCCGATGCCATCTCCCACGGTGCGACCGGCAAGGGCAACGATCAGGTGCGCTTCGAGTTGTCGGCGTATGCGCTCGATCCCGGCATCGAGGTCGTGGCACCGTGGCGTGAGTGGGACATGAAGGGCAGGGCCGATCTGATGGCCTACGCGGACAAGCACGGCATTGAGGTGCCGGCTTCCGGTGCCGACGAAGAGGCGCCGTTCTCCATGGATGCCAATCTGCTGCACATCTCGTACGAGGGAGGTGTGCTCGAGGACCCGTGGGCGCCTCCTCCGCCGGGGATGTTCCGGATGACCACCGACCCTGAGGACGCCCCGGACGAACCTGAGTTCATCACCATCGCCTTCGAGGACGGCAATCCCGTGGCAGTCGATGGCGTGGCGATGTCACCGGTCGACCTGCTCACCCACCTCAATGAGGTCGGAGGGCGCCACGGGGTCGGCAGGGTGGACCTTGTCGAGAACCGGTTCATCGGTATGAAGAGCAGAGGGATCTACGAGACCCCCGGCGGCACGGTGCTCTATCACGCCCACAGAGCAGTCGAGTCCATCACCCTGGACAGGGAAGTCCAGCACCTGAGGGACGAACTGGTGCCGAGGTATGCCGAGATGGTCTACAACGGCTTCTGGTTCTCCCCCGAACGCGAAGCGCTGCAGGCCTTCATGGATGACATCCAGAGGCGGGTCAATGGCGAGGCCCGGATGAAGCTGTACAAGGGCCAGGCCCAGGTGAACGGCCGCCGCTCGGATCGCCATGCACTCTACGACCAGGCGACCGTGACCTTCGAGGCGGACGATGTGTACGACCAGAGTGATGCCGGCGGCTTCATCCGCCTGCAGGCTCTCCGACTGCGCACGCTTGCAGAGAAACGGTTGGGTGAGGGCGAGTGACGCTCTGGGGAGGCCGCTTTTCGGACGGCCCGGCCCATTCCCTGTGGCAGTTCACCGTGTCCCATGCCGATCGACGCCTCCTGGAGGTCGACGTCGAAGGGTCGATCGCCCATCTGGCCGGTCTCGGTGCCGCAGAGTTGGTCACCCGGGACGAGCAGGCTGCGCTCGAGGCGGGATTGCGAGAGATCTCCGAAGAGGCTGCGGATGGCTCGTTCACGTGGCTCGACACCGACGAGGACGTGCACTCGGCAGTGGAGCGTCGACTCGGCGAGATAGCCGGGCCTGTCGCAGCCAAACTACATACGGCCAGATCGCGCAACGATCAGATCGCCCTCGATATCCGCCTGTATCTGGCCGGAGAGGCCCTCAGGCGGATGGATCAGATACGAGGTCTGATAGAGGCTCTCGTCGATCGGGCCGAAGCCGCCGGTGACGTCGTGGTGGCCTCGTACACCCACCTCCAGCAGGCCCAGGCCGTTCCCCTGGCTCACCATCTTCTGGCCCATGCCTGGCCGCTGGTGAGAGATCTGGATCGTTTCGCGGGCGTGAGGCGCCGACTGGACTTGTCGCCGCTGGGTGCAGCGGCGGGGGGAGGTACCAGCCTGCCGATTGATCCCATGGTCGCGGCAGATTCGCTCGGCCTGGGTGGTGTGTTCGACAACTCCATCGATGCCGTGTCATCGCGCGATGTCGCTGCCGAGTACCTGTGGTGCTGCACGAGGGCCATGGTCGATATCAGTCGACTGTCCGAGGACCTCGTGCTGTGGGCGACCACCGAATTCGGCTGGGCCTCGTATCCGGACTCGGTGACGACGGGTTCGTCGGCGCTCCCCCACAAGAAGAATCCGGATATCGCGGAACTGGCGCGCGGCAAGGCTGGATCGGCGATCGGTCACTTGACCGGGTTCCTCGCCATGGAGAAGGGCCTTCCCCTGGCCTACGACAGAGACCTCCAGCAGGACAAGGAGCACCTGTTTACCGTGGACGACGATCTCGCCGGTGCGCTCGCTGCACTCACGGAGATGGTGTCGGGGGCGGTGCTCGACCCTCCGCATCCTTCGGCCTGGGTGACCGCAATGGATCTGGCCGAGGTGCTGGTCGAGCGTGGCGTCGCATTCCGCGAAGCCCACGAGATCGTTGGGCGTTTCGTTGGAGCGCTGCAGGCCGGGGGCAGAACCTTCGAGTCCGTGGATGGCGGCGAGATCGCTGCGGTGCACGAAGCACTGGAACCCGGAGACGTCGCAGTGCTCGACCCCGTCCGTTCGGTGGCCCGACGTCGCAGTCACGGGGGAGGGTCGTTCGAATCCGTCGCCGTGCAGATCCGATCACTCAGGGAGGGACTGGCTGCGAGCGATCGGTGATGCGGCGGTTGGCGCGCTCTGAAGCCAAGCCCATCCACCACGGATAGCAGGTCAGGCCGTCGCAGCGGCCCAGGCGGGCAACGAGAGTGCAGCGCATGTTCCTCGATGCCGGGGGGAGTGCGGCCAGGCGGGAACAGCGCCGGGCAAGACGGCGAGCCCCCCACCCAGTGCCGGCGATCCCGGCCCCCCACGACACACGGGTGGTTCCGTCCATGACCCAGAGCCGAAAACTCCAGCACCAGAAGCCGTCGTGCCACACCTGCACTTCCTGGGCGGCGACGGGGACGGGGGCCATCGTGACCGCAGATCCGTCGTGCCATGTCCGGCCCATGCAGATCACCCTATTCCTTCTGGGGGTTCAGAGATCCAGGCGTCGGGTGCCCCGCCGGGGAACCTCGAGAGAGAGCGGTACCGTCTGAGCCTGGACACCGATAGAGGAGACCCCCGTGCGCCGGATCGCCGTGCTGATTGTCATCGCCCTGCTGGTCGCCGCATGCGGTGACGACGGCGGCGTCATCGCCACCTCATCGACGTCATCGACATCGACGTCATCGACGACGACAGTCGCGCCAACGACGACAGTCGCGCCAACGACGACAGTCGCGCCAACGACGACAGTCGCGCCAACGACGACCACAGTGGTGGAGCTCCCCGCCGTCCCCGGTGAGGTCGAGGTCGAATCACTCGCCTGGGCCGGGTCGTTTGCGATCTTCGGAGAGGTGGATGGCACCCGTGCCGGCGTGTCGGGGACCCTCACTGGAGCCTTCATCGACCCTGATCGGCATGAGATAGTCATCGATGCCGAGACCGGATCGGTGGCGGAGGGCAGCGACGAGATGACCGGCGTCGAGCGTCTCGACTTCCGGG
>JABMPV010000196.1 GCA_013202595.1 bacterium | reverse complement strand
CTCGGCGGAGTCACTCACGATCCCGAAGGCGAACCCTCGCCCTCGATCGAGGCTGAGCCGCACCCAGAGAGACGCCAGGTGTTCCAGGGCGGGTGCGTAGGACAGTCCACCGACGTCCACCGGCTTGAATCCCAGATCTCTGGCGAGTTGTGAGGCGATCGCCCGCTCATCCGGCCCTGTGCCGCACAGCAGCATGGCGGCGCCCGGGGCAGGGAACGACGCTCCGCTCAGATGGTCCCACCCGATGGTGTCGAAGATCTTCACGATGCGTGCCTCCGGACGCTCCTGCTGGAGCAGCCCGGCTCCTGTGGGACCGGCTGCGATCGGTCCGTCGGGTGAACCAACGAGATTGTTGGATGCATCGATCATCAGGGTGTCTGTTTCGCCGATCGTCTCAGAGACTTCGGTGATCGCTCCATGAGGCACCGCGAGGACGATGACGTCGGCTCCATCCACCGCCCAGGAGATCGGGAGGACGGGCAATCCCGCTGCAGCGGCACTGCAGGCACCCGCACTTCCGGGGTCCCTGACGGCGACGGCAACGCTGTGCCCTGCCCCGGTCAGACCCTGGGCGAGAGCCCGTCCGACTCGTCCCGCTCCCACTACTGCAATCTTCACATGGCTCCTCTCGCCGCGGAGCACGATACCCGCCGCGAGTGATCGGTCGCAGGTGTGTGATCGGGATCTACGCTGGGCAGCATGAACATGGATTTCTCAGCACTGCAGTTCGATCCCGGCGAAGCGACGGTTGTCAGGACCCCTCCCGGAGTGGGGTACGGCTACTGGGTCGGCGGGCACAAGGTGTCCTTCGACGAGGCCTCGGGCACCTTCGTCCTGTTCTATCGAGAGAGAACCCCTCTCGAAGCGGGCAGGGGTGGCGTGTGCCGCGTCGCGCTGAGCGGCGACGGAGTGACGTTCGACGACGTCTGGACCGCGACCAAGGACGAGCTGAACTCGACGTCGATCGAGGTGGGCCACTGTCTGCGCCACGACGAGCGCGAGTGGCGCCTGTATGTCTCGTACGAGCTCAAGGGAAGCGGAATATGGCGGATCGACGTTTTGCGCGGTCCGACGCCGGAGAGCCTCGATACCCAGGGCAGGAGGACGGTGTTGTCACCCCGGCAATTCGGGCTGCCCTGGCTCAAGGACCCCGTCGTCTACCGCCGACACGACGGCGGCTACCGGATGTACGTGGCCGGCCCGGCCCGGACGGGGCCGACCCTCGACGGAGACCGGATCATCGCTTCGAGTGTCGAGGCGACGCTGCTCGCCGACTCCGACGATGGGCACTACTTCCCCGAGATCGAATACGTGCTGGAGCCGCCGAACACCGATGCCTGGAACGGGCGCAGGGCCCGGATCAACTCGGTATTCCCCTGGGATGGCGAATACCTGGCCACTTACGACGGCGGCAGGACGGACTACGACAACTATGAGGAGTGGGCTTCGCTGGCCACATCGCCCGACGGCGTCTCCTTCACGGCGATCGAGGCAGACGGCCCGTGGCTGCGCTCTCCATACGGTGCGGTCAGATACGTGTTCGCCCAACCCGCCGGCGAGAAGCTGTTCGTGTACTTCGAGTACACGAGAGAGGACTTGTCGCACGACCTGAGGGTGGCGGTGCTCGACCTGCCGTGACCCTCAGTTCAGGCCGGGATCGGCCGGGTAGTCGGCCAGCAGCCTGACCGATCCGGTCTGACGCCGCAGCACCGCGCGCCGCAGGCGCTCGGGATGCTCCGTGAGGAGATCATCCGGCACAGCCTCGACCACGATCCATCCGTTCGGTTCCGCCAACTCGGCCTCGAGTTGGCCTGGAGCCCACCCCGCGTATCCGGAGAAGACCCTGAGCGAGTCGACCAGGCCGATGGCATCGTCCTCTGCGAGGTCGACTAGACCGACTCCTGCCACAACAGCGCGCCATCCAGGAGGTTCCGAGTGGCCCGCCCCGACCGTGCCGAGGCCGACTGCGATGGCCGGCTCGACGGGACCCCCGAGGAAGACGACCGGGGGCCGGGTCAGGGCCGGAGCCCAATCGGGTAGATGCTCATCGGCCTCTACGTCGGAGGGCCTGTCGAGGACCAACCCGAGTGCGCCGTTTTCGTCGTGATCACACACGAGGACCACTGTCCTGGCGAAGTTGAGGTCGATGATGGCCGGCCCGGCGACCAGCAGCTTTCCCGTGAGAGACGATTCCACGGCCTCATCTTCGCAGGCCCTCGCCTGCTGCGGGCAGCCCGTCGGTGCTCGACGGATCGTGACACCCCGGTGCTGACCGTTCAGGCACCTTGCGAGAGGTCGGGACCCGAATCACACGGCCGTGTTTCGCCTGGTCAGGGGCTCTTGGCGCCTCGGGTACCGTGAGGGTGGATCTCATGGAGCGACCCGATGACCTGGCTGTGGACCGACACCCTTGCTGCGCTGCTCGTGGAGCACGATCGGGTCGCGCCCGAGCGGCTGTCGGGGTGGGTCAACAGGCCGATCGGCCTGCGGCTGCCTGAAGGCGTTCGGCCCCTGGACCTCGCCAGGGCGGTGCTGCTCGACGACTCGCCGGCATCACCGCCCCGGGCGGCAGGAGTCTGATCCGCTCAGGCTCCGTGGTACTTCGCGTGGAGTTCCTTGGCCTGTGCCACCCAGCGGTCGCGCAGGACCCTGTCGGGGAACGATTTCAGGGCGGCGGAGACCATGGCGACATCCTCTGCGGTGAACGACCCGACCTGCTCGAAGGTCTTGATGTTCATTCCGTTGAGCAGGCCCTCGAGAACCGGGCCGACGCCCTTCATCTCCTTGAGGTCGTCGGGGTGCGACTCGGCTCCCCCGGAGAAGCGTGAGACCACGGCATCGCGGGCACCTTCTGCTCCGAGCGCCTCAGCCCGTGCCATCGCCTCGGTGACGGCGACTTCATCGTCGGGATCCTCGTCGACCGTGACATCGGCATCGGCGTCGGCG
>JABMPV010000195.1 GCA_013202595.1 bacterium | reverse complement strand
TCGCGCTCCGCTGCCCCGAGGCCGAGACCTTCTCGCCGCAGCAACTTGGCCACCTGTTCACGGCCGGCGGCGATAGCGCTCTCTCTGCGCTCCCTGCTGAACCACTGGCGGATCTTGGCCGCGGCCCTCGTCGTGCGCACGAAGGCCATCCAGTCCCTGCTCGGCCCGGCATCCGGCGATCGCGACGTCATCACCTCGACGGTGTCGCCGGACTCCAGCCTGGTGTCGAGCGATACGAGACGCCCGTTGACCTTGGCGCCCGTGCAATGGTGCCCCACCTCGGTGTGTATCGCATAGGCGAAGTCCACAGGGGTCGCCCCCCGCGGCATGGTTCGGACATCACCGGTCGGTGTCAGCACGAAGACCTCGTCCTGATAGAGGTCGAGTTTCAGCCCTGCGAGGAACTCCGTCGGGCTGTCGTAATCGGTTGGCAGTTCGGTCAGATGATCGACGACGGCCTGGGCGGCGGCGATCGGAGATCCCTCCTTGTAGGCCCAGTGCGCTGCGATGCCCCGCTCTGCTCGATCGTGCATCTCCCGGGTCCTGATCTGCACCTCGAGCGCCTTGCGGCCCGGACCGAGCACCGTGGTGTGGATGCTCTGATAGAGGTTGAATTTGGGCATCGCTATGAAGTCCTTGAAGCGCCCATGGACGGGAGGCCACGACGTGTGGATGGCGCCGAGGGCGGCGTAGCAATCGCTCACGGCGCTCGTGATGATCCTGACACCACTCAAGTCGTGGATGTCATCGAACGACCTGCCTGCGTCGACCATCTTGCGATAGATCGAATAGGGATGCTTGGGGCGGCCGCTCACCGAGGCTTCGACATCGATCTCATCGAGCAGCCGCTCGATCTCGCCGACCACTTCTGTGATGAACGCCTCACGCTGGGGCGTCCTGGCAGCCAGGAGATCCTCGATCTCGGCGTACCGCCTGGGATGGAGGATGGCGAAGCACCGGTCCTCCATCTCGTGCTTGATCTCCTGGACACCGAGCCGATGGGCCAGCGGTGCGTAGACATCGAGCGTCTCAGCAGCGATTCGCCGCTGTTTGGCCTCATCGAGCGGTGTGATGGTCCGGATGTTGTGGAGCCGGTCGGCGAGTTTGAGCAGCAATACGCGCACGTCCCTGGCCATGGCGATGACCATCTTGCGAATGGTCGCCGCCTGCGCCTCCTCCCTGCTCTGAAAGCGAACCCGGTCCAGTTTTGTGACGCCGTCGATCAGATCGGCGACCAGTGGGCCGAACTCCTCGCGAACCGCGTCGAGAGTGAGTTCTGTGTCCTCCACCGTGTCGTGGAGGAGGGCGGCCGCGAGAGTCTCGGCGTCCATGCCGTAGACGGCGAGAATCTGGGCGACTGCGAGTGGATGGGTGACGAAAGGGGCCCCGCTCTTGCGGAACTGGCCGAGGTGGAGGTGATGCGCCAGTTCATAGGCGCGGTGGATGACCGAATCGGACTCCCCGGGGTGGCGCTCCCTGAAGGCATCGAGCAGCGGTCCCAATTCCGCCATGGTGGCATCGTCGGGGCGCGCCCGATCTGTGGTCGCCGAAGCCGAACCAGCTGCCGCGTGCGGTGCACGCGGAGAATCACCACTCATCAATGGATGGTACCGCAGCGGGCCAGGGTGACCCGACTGCCACTATCGGCGGCGACGTCGCTGTTTCGGCGGTCTGGGCACCGCACCCGAGGGGCCGACGACCTTGTCGACGTCGTCTTCGGCGGCGGCACGCTCTGAGAGATGGTCTGCGTACTCGTCCTCTTCGCCCACTCGCCTGGCTGCACGGGTCCGTACCCGCTGCCAATGCGACTCTCGCTCCTTCCACACGGCCAGGACCGGAGAGGCCAGGAAGATCGACGAGTAGGTACCTGCGGCCACACCGATGAACAGCGCAAGTGCGAACTCACGCAACGTCGTGGCACCGAGCAGGAACGAACCGACGAACAGCAGGCTTCCGATCGGCAGGAGGCTGGTCAGCGAGGTGTTGATCGACCGCATCAGCACCTGGTTCATCGACTTGTTGATAATCGACGAGTAGGTGCTCCGATCGGCGGCCTCCTGCTCGTTCTCGAGCACCTTGTCGAACACGACGACGGTGTCGTAGAGCGAGTAGCCCATGATCGTGAGGATCGCGATGACCGTCTCTGGCGTCACCTGGAACCCGACGAGCGCGTAGATACCGGCGGTGATGATCAGGTCGTGACCGAGCGCGAGCAGCGCGGCCGCCGACATCTTCCACGCCAATCGCCACGAGATGAACACAGCGACGACGATCAGGAACACGATCAGTGCGCGGAGGGCCGTCCTGGTGATCTGAGAGCCGAAGGTGGGGCCGACGGTCTGTCGGCTGACATCTCCCGGATCGACCCCGGCGATCGCAGCGAGCTCTTCGACCAGCAAGTCTTCCTGGCCAAGTTCGAGCTCTCCGGTCTGCACGACGAGCCCGCCGCCACCGGTCGTCTGGACCCGGGCATCATCGAGACCCTGGGAGCCAAGGACCTCGCGAACGTCGGCGACCGACGCTCCCGCGGGGTTCTCCATCTCGACGAGCGAGCCCCTCTCGATTGCGCCGCCGGTCCTCACGGTGGAATCCGAGCCCGAGGGCGTTTTCGGGCCTGACTCTCTCAAGAACGCGTCGGAACAGAGTTTCTCCTGGGT
>JABMPV010000194.1 GCA_013202595.1 bacterium | reverse complement strand
GTCCAGGAGACCCTGGACCGATCGAACCTGGGGACGCTCGCCGTCGGCTGTGCAGTGGACCTCGAGCGGCCGGTGCCCGTGGCCGGGCGGTTCGACGGCCATGTGGTGCAGGGCCATGTGGACGGAACGGGCATTCTGCGCTCCATCACGTCCGAGGGCGGATCCAGGCGGCTGTGGTTCGACGTGCCCGAAAGGCTGCTCCGCTACCTCGTGGAGAAGGGATCGGTCGCCGTCGATGGTGTCAGCCTGACGGTCAGTGCAGTGGACGCAGAAGGTTTCGAAGTCGTGCTCATCCCCCACACCCTCGAGGTGACGGTGCTGGGGGACAGGAACCCGGGAGACATGGTGAATCTGGAGGTTGATGTGCTCGCCAAATATGTGGAGCGATTGCTGGAGGCGGGCCGATGACGTTCGCGCCGATATCCGAGGCAATCGAGAGGATCAAGGCCGGCAGGTTCGTTGCCGTCGTCGACGATGCCGATCGTGAGAACGAGGGCGACCTGATCATCGCGGCCGAGAAAGTCACGACCGATGACATCGCCTTCATGGTCAGGCACACGAGCGGCCTGATCTGCGCCCCGATGACCGGCGAGCGGCTCGACGAGCTGCGACTCCCGCTCATGGTGGTCGAGAACACCGACTCGCATCGGACGGCGTTCACCGTGTCGGTGGACTTCGTGGCGGGGACGACAACGGGCATCTCGGCGTCGGACAGGGCGTCCACGATCCGTGCGCTGATCGATCCGGCCACGCGGCCCAACGATCTCGCCAGGCCGGGGCACATCTTCCCGCTGCGCTACACCGAAGGCGGCGTGCTCAAGCGCGCCGGCCACACCGAGGCGGCCGTGGATCTCGCCCGCCTCGCAGGCCTGGCGCCTGCCGGCGTGCTGTGTGAGATCGTCGCGGCAGACGGATCGATGGCCCGGCTGCCCGATCTGCAGGCCTTCGCAGAAGAGCACGGGATCCCGCTGGTCAGCATCGCTGATCTCATCGCCTATCGGCGCCGTAGCGAGAAGCTGGTTCGCAAGGTCACGGAGGCTCACATTCCGACAGCGTTCGGCGAATACCGGGCCGTCGGGTTCGAGTCCCTACTCGATGGGACCCAGCACATAGCGCTCGTTTGCGGCGATCTCGGCGACGGGGAGGACGTGCTGGTGCGTGTGCACTCAGAGTGCCTCACCGGCGACGTGTTCGGCAGCCGCCGCTGCGATTGCGGGTTCCAACTCCACGATGCCCTTCGGATCGTCGCAGAGGAAGGCAGGGGAGTGGTCCTCTACTTCCGCGGCCACGAGGGACGGGGTATCGGCTTGATGCACAAACTGGAGGCCTACGCACTGCAGGAACAGGGGCGGGACACCGTCGAGGCGAATCTCGACCTCGGATTCCCCGCAGACGCCAGGGACTACGGAGTCGGTGCGCAGATGCTCGTCGATATCGGCGTGAAGTCGATGCGCCTGCTGACCAACAACCCCGCCAAGCGTGCGGGCCTCGAGGGATACGGGCTCACGATCACCGAACGTGTGCCGATCCAGACGACACCCACGGAAGAGAACAGGGCCTATCTGGCGACCAAGGCGGCCAAGATGGGGCACCTGATCGATCTGGAGGGGGGCGCCGGTGCCTGAGATCACCTATGGCAGCGACGGCTCACGCCTCCGGGTGGCAGTCGTCGTCGGCCGGTTCAACGAACCGGTGACCACAGGTTTGCTGGCCGGGGCGCTCGGGGCGCTGGAGTCGCTCGGGGTCCTCGATCCCGACGTGATCTGGGTCCCCGGGGCCTTCGAGATCCCGGTGGTGGCGGCGACGCTCGCCGGCGATCATGATTGTGTGGTTGCGCTCGGTGCAGTGATCGAGGGTCAGACAGATCACTACGAGCACATCGCAACCCAGGCGACGGCGGGCATAGCGCAGGTGGCGCTGGCGAGCGGCGTTCCCGTCGCCAATGGGATCCTGGCCGCGCGCGAACCGGCCCACGCCGTGGCACGCAGCCGGCCCGACTCCCGCAACAAGGGCGCAGAAGCAGCCGAGGCGGCTGTCGGAGCAGCTCTGGCGCTGGCAGCTCTGCGGGCCCGCTGATATCGGAAGAAGCCTGTCGCGCCGGTAGTGTCGGCTGGTGCCGGATCCCAGCGTCAGACCACTTCGACCTGCTCTGAAGGGGGCTTCTCCCGGCCTGGCGATCGAGCGAGAACTGTGGGACGCCGGGGCCGACGTTGTCGTCGGTGTGGATGAGGTGGGCAGGGGAGCATGGGCCGGGCCGCTCACGGTTGGCGCCGCCGTGGTCCCACGCGACCGGAGGGTCTACAAGATCCGGGACTCCAAGATGCTCACCGAAGCCGAGCGCGAGGCCATCTTCGATCGGATCGCAGGGTGGGTCAGGGCATGGGCGGTCGGCCACGCCAGCCATGAGGAGTGTGATCGCCTCGGCATGTCGGAGGCGCAGCGCCTCGCTGCCCGGCGGGCCATTGCCGGTCTGGGCCTCCAACCCGACTGGGTGCTGATCGATGGCAATTGGGACTTCGTCGGGGGGCGCACTCGCAGCATCGTCAAGGGGGATGCGACCTGCCTCTCGATCGCCGCGGCATCGATCCTCGCCAAGGTGAGCCGGGACAGGATCATGCGTGCCGAGGCAGAGCACTACCCGGCCTACTGGTTCGATTCCAACAAGGGCTATCCGGGCCCACGCCACAAGGCGGCTCTCCACTGGTTGGGCCCCAGCGTCATCCACCGGCGTTCTTGGGCGTTCATGGACGGCCTGGCCTGGAACGGACTGGCCCGGTACGAGCGGCCCGACCCCCAAGGGCGGCTGTTTCAGTAACCCTCATAGGGTC
>JABMPV010000193.1 GCA_013202595.1 bacterium | reverse complement strand
CGGTGGCTGCCACCACTGTCAGGGCGTCGGCCGCCGAGGCCGTGCTGGCCGGCGCAGTGCCCGGGCCCGAAGCCTGGGGTCTGGCAGGCGCGGCCGCCCTGGAGGCGTGTGACCCCATCGACGACGTGCGCGCCACCGCCGCCTACAGGAAGGCGATGGTGCCGGTCCTGGTGGCGAGGGCACTCGACGCGGCAACGGTGCGAGCGGGAGGTCCGCGATGACCGCGTTCAGCCTGCTGGTCAACGGTGTCGAGCACACGATGGAGGCTCCGGCAGGGGCGTTCCTGCTCGATGTCCTGCGCGACTCACTCGGCTTGGCCGGCACCAAGGAGGCGTGCGCCGAGGGCGAGTGCGGTTCCTGCACCGTGCTGGTCGATGGGGAGCCGGTCGATTCCTGCATCCTGTTCGCCGGACAGGTGGAAGGCAGGAAGATCACCACCGTCGAAGGCCTTGGTGGAGACGGCCTGCATCCCGTCCAGGAGGCATTCAACGCCCTCGGTGCAGTCCAGTGCGGCTTCTGCACGCCGGGCTTCGTGGTCGCGGCTGCCGCACTCCTCGATCGAGTCGGATCACCCACGCCGGATCAGGTCCGTGAGGAATTGGCGGGCAATCTGTGCCGCTGCACGGGGTACGACAACATCGTGGCGGCCGTCGTTTCAGCAGGTGCGGCCTCTGAAGCATCGGTTGCCTCTGCGGCATCGGTTGCCTCTGGAGTGCGGGGAGGCGGATCATGACGGCGATTCCCGAGACCGTGGGCCGTTCGTCGGGACGTCTCGACGGTGAGGCCAAGATCACAGGCCGTTTCGAATACGGCGTCGATGCTGCCCGGCCCGGGATGCTGTGGGCTCGCCTGGCCCGGTCGACGCAGCCTCACGCCCGGATCGTGTCGATTGACACGTCGGCCGCCCTGGCGGTACCCGGCGTCTATGCCGTCCTGACCGGTGCCGACACCGAGGGCTTCGTGGGGAGCCGCTACGTCCGCGACGAGCCGATCCTGGCGACGGGGACGGTCCGCTACGCGGGTGAGCCGATCGCTGCGGTGGCCGCCGACACCGAAGAGGCGGCCGAAGAGGCCTGCAGGGCCATCGTGGTGGAGTACGAGTCGCTGCCTGTGGTCGAAAGCGTCGACGATGCTCTCGCCGAGGACGCCCCCATCATCCACCCGGAGTGGGAGTCGTACTGGGTCTCGCCGATCATCAACCGTCCCGGCGGCAACGTTGTGAGCCATGCCACACTGCGGCGCGGAGACGTCGATGCAGTGTTCGCCACTGCGGATCGCGTCTTCGAGGACACTTACGAGGTGCCTCTGGTGCACCAGGCGTCGCTCGAGGGGCGGGTCGCCATCGCCGAGGTCGATGACGACGGCAAGGTGCACGTCTGGTCCAGCCACCAGTACCCGTGGGGTCTCCGCCAGGACATCTCCGACATCCTGCACATCCCCCTCGATGATGTCAGGGTGACCGTCACCGGCGTGGGCGGCGGCTTCGGCGGCAAGTTGTATGCCGGTGTCGAGCCGTATTGCATCGTGCTGGCCCTGGCGACCGGCCGGCCGGTGAAGCTGCGGCTCACCAGAGAAGAGGAACTGACCGCAACGTCGCCGCGCATGGGGGCCACGGTGCATCTCCGGACGGCCGTGGCGTCGGACGGCACGTTCCTGGCCCGGGAGGGCCGCCTCGACTACGACTCCGGCGCATATGCCGAATCGTCGCCGGGTGTGGTCTCGGTCGGATTGATGACGCTCCCCGGTCCCTACCGCTGGCAGGCGCTGGCGGTGGATGCCAGGGCGATCTACACCAATAAGGCCGGATGTGGCTCGTACCGTGGTCCCGGCGCCCCCCAGGCCGTGTTCGCAGGGGAATCCCAGGTGGATCGGATCGCACGCGAGATGGGGATCGACCCGCTCCAGTTGCGGCTACACAACGCCGTGCGCGACGGGGACCAGGGCCCGACCGGCCAGGTGCTCGAGGGAGTGTCCCTGGTGGAGACGCTGCACGCAGCGGCCGACAAGATCGGTTGGGACTCGGCGGGAGCCGGAGAGGGGCGGGGTAGGGGTCTCTCGTGCACGTGGTGGACCACGACCGGCCTGCCGTCCTCGGCCGACCTGCGCCTCGGTGAAGACGGATCGCTGGTGCTGGTCACCGGAGCCACAGAGATCGGCACAGGGGCCGTCATGGCCGGTGTCGCTCAGATCTGCGCAGGCGAGTTGGGTGTCGATCCCGGTGACCTGACCATCGAGTCGGCCGACACAGAGACCACGCCGTACGACTTCGGCGCTCAGGGCAGTCGCACCATGGTGGCGGCAGGCAACGCTGCCATCGCGGCCGCCTCCGATCTGAAGGACCAGATGTTCGACCTCGCAGCCGCGAAGCTCGGGTGCTCACCCGACGATCTCGAATTGGCCGACGGTGAGGTCCGGGATCGTGACGATCCGGATGCGGTCCTCACGCTCGCCGATGTCGCCCGCCTGGCCGGCACGGGCAACGGGTTGGTGGGAAGCGGGACCTACGAGCAGCCGGGCACGCCGTTCGACACGGACAGTGTCGTCGGGGCGATGATCGGAGCCTTCAACATCCCGTCGTTCGCCACCCATGCGTGCGAGGTCTCCGTCGATCTGGCAACCGGCGAGGTGAGCCTCGACCGCTACGTCATCGCCCAGGACGTCGGGAAGGTGGTCAACCCCAGGTACTGCGAGGGGCAGCTGACCGGAGGGGCCGTCCAAGGGATCGGCCAGGCCATGTTCGAGGAGATCGTCTACCGGGACGGCCACGTACAAAACCCCAATTTCACCGATTACAAACTGCCGACCATGGCCGATCTGCCACCCATCGAGGCCGTGATGGTGGAGGTCCCGTCGGCGAGCGGGCCCTACGGCGCCAAGGGTGTCGGTGAGCAGGGAGTCATCGGGCCCCCGCCGGCAATCGCCAACGCGGTGCGAGATGCGACGGGGCGGGCCATCAGGCGACTTCCCATCACAGCGGAACGGGTGTGGGCTGCGCTGAGAGGTGAGGAGTCGTAGCAATGAGATTCGGCCTCGGGGTCCCCACCGCAACGGAGGGGATGATGTATCCCGTCCCGTATGCAGATGCTGCCGAGGCCGTCCATCTAGCGGTCGAAGCCGAGCGGCTCGGGTTCGAGTCGATCTGGGGCAACGATCACGTCAGCACCCAGCAATACGTTCGTGAGGAGTTCGCCGACCCTCCCCGGTTCTGGGACCCCTTCACCTACCTGGCGTTCGTCGCTGCCCGCACTGAGCGAATCCGCCTGGCCACCGCGGTGACAGTGATGTCGTTCCGCCACCCGGCCCATGTGGCCAAGCAGGCGGCGACCCTCGACCATCTCTCCGGCGGGCGGATGGTCCTCGGCGTCGGTATCGGGGCGTATCGCGAAGAGTTCGAAGCCCTCTACCCGGGAGTGGGCATGCACCGGGGCGATCACGCGGGTGAATTCCTCAAATCGCTTGCGATCCTGTTCGGCGAGCGGCGCGGCTCGTTCTCGGGCAAGTACGTCTCGTTCGACGATCTCGAGAGCAACCCGAAACCCCTGCAGGATCCCCTTCCCATCCTGTCGGGTGGGAACTCACCCGGGTCCCGGCATCGGGCCGCAGGAGTGGGTGGATGGCTTCCGGCATGTCTCACCACGGCTGAGTACCGGGAGGGCCTCGATGAGATCACCGAGATCGCAGGCGGTTCGCTGGTCGACCGGTTCGAACCGGCGCTCCAGGTCGCAGTTGCCATCGGCGACTCCAGGGGCGAGGCGATCGACCGATTCATGTCGTCGCAGGTGCATACCCACCTCACCTCACTGAGCGAGTCGACCATGAAGGGGAGACTCGACGACGATCTCGCTGCGAGGAATCTCATCGGGACCGCCGACGAAGTGTGTGAACGGGTGGCCGCCTACGCCGATTCCGGGGTCGGGACGCTGGCCGGCCTGCTGTTTGCGGCCGACACCGTTGACGAGACGCTCGATCAGATGACGGCGTTCTCCGAAGGGGTCATCTCGAGGTTCGGGGAGGACGCATGATGCTGGCTGAAGCCACGCTGGCTCGCCTGAGGGAGCACATGGCCGACTCGCCATTCGACGCACTGGTGCTGGGCGTCCCCGAGAACGTGGGGTACGCCACCGGGTACCGCAGTGTGGCGGGCGACATCTTCAGCAGCCACAGGATGGCGGCCGTGGTGACGGCCGACGACGTGGCGGTCGCAGCCCCCGCTGCCGACGCAGGGGCGATCTCGGAGCACCCGGTCCGTCTCGAGGCCTACGGAAGGTTCTTCTTCGAGGGCCCCGACGGTTCCCACCCAGCGGTCTCGGCCGCCGATCAGCACCCGGACTTCGGCTCGGCGCTCCGTGCAGCGTGTTCATCTGTGTCGGGCATCGTCGGCGTGGACGGGGCAGTCCTCCCCGGTTCGGACGCTGCGAGTGCGCTGCCCGACCCCGACAGGGTCGCCGACGCCGGCGCATGGATGGCGCGGGTTCGCAGTGTCAAACTCCCGGGTGAGGTCGAACTCCTGGGCGCCGCCGCTCATCTCGCCGAGAAGGGCATCGAGGCGGCAATCGATGGGGCCGCTCCCGGGGCGACCGAGCGCGACCTGGCCCGGATAGTCGCTTCCACCATGACCAACGGCGGCGGCATGCCCAGGTTTGTCGTGGTGACGTCGGGGGAGCGGAGCGCTCTCAGCGACTCGAGAGCTACCGAACGGATGCTGCGCCCCGGCGACCTGGTGCGCCTCGACGTCGGCTGCACCGTGGACGGGTACTGGTCGGACGTGGGCCGGACTGCGGTGGTGGGGGCACCCGATCGGCTGCAGAACGATCGCTACGCAGCGATCCTGGCCGGCGAGGAGGCCCAATTGGAGGTGTTCCGGGCGGGTGTGACCGGAGGTCACCTCTTCGACGTTGCGGTGGCAGCCGTCGAGGCCGGTGGGATCAAGCCGTACAGGAGACATCACTGCGGACACGGCATCGGGTCGTCGGTTTACGAACCCCCTTCGGTGGCCCCTGCCGGAGCGGACCACGTTCTCGCGGCAGGCATGGTGCTGTGCCTCGAGACGCCGTACTACGAGATCGGATGGGGAGGGATGATGGTGGAGGACACGCTGGTGGTGACGACCGATGGCTACGACCTGCTCACACATATCGACCGGGGCATGAGGGTGATCCCTGCATGACCGCCTGGACCGGAAGACTCTCCTGCTCGCGCTGCAACACGGTGGTGGGCCGCCTGGCCGCCTTCGCCGGATGCCCGTCCTGCACGGCAGAGAGCGTGCCGATGAATGTCCATCCCGTCTATGACCTGTCGGCCGATCTCAGTGTCGATGGCGATGCGCCCGGTCTGTTCCGGCATCGCCGCCTCCTGCCCCTCGACGAGGGCGATGTCCCCGTCAGCCTCGGTGAGGGAGACACACCACTTCTCCCGATGACCAGGATCGGGCCGTCGCTGGGTCTGGATGCCCTGTTCCTGAAGGACGAGACGAGGGGGCCGACCTGGTCCTACAAGGACCGCCTGGCCGCCGTCGCCGTGACCAGGGCGCGAGCGGACGGTTCGGACACCGTCGTCGTCGGGACGACGGGCAATCACGGAGCGGCTTCTGCTGCGTATGCGACTGCGGCCGGACTGCGCTGCGTCGCCATCACCATGGTGTCGGTGCCCGAGACCATGAAGGTGCTCATGCAGGTGCTCGGCGCCGAGGTGGTCGCAGTGCACCAACCTGCCGAGCGCTGGTCGCTGATGAGACAGGCAGTGGCGGACAGAGGTTGGGTGCCACTGTCGGGTCTCGCCGATCCGCCGGTCGGATCCAATCCGTTCGGTGTGGATGGCTACAAGACCATCGCGTATGAGATCGTCGAGGATCTGGGTGAGGCGCCCCAGGCAGTGCTGGTGCCGATCGCCTACGGGGACGGCCTCATGGGGATCCACAGGGGTTTCACCGATCTTCTGGCGCTGGGGCGGATCGATCGGCTTCCCAGGATGATCGCTGTGGAGCCGCTCGGCCCCTACTCGGCGTCGCTGGTCGACGGCGCCGATGCACCGGTGAGCGTCGACGGCCGGCCGAGCGTCGCCTTCTCCATCGCAGGCACCGTGGCCACCCGCCAGGGACTCGACGCGATTCGAGAGAGCAGCGGCCGGGCGATCGTCGTGGGAGACGACTCGGAGATCCTCGCCGCTCAGCGCCGAATCGCCTCGGAGGAAGGCCTCTATCAGGAGGCATCGGCAGCGGTGATCCTCCCGGCGCTGGAGCGCATGCTGGTCGACGGCGATCTGGATCCTGGTGCACCGGTCGTGGCCATCGGAACGTCGAGCGGTCTCAAGGACGTGGGAGCGACCGCCGGATACCTGCCCGACGTCCCCGTGATCGGCGACGACCTGGGCGAGTTGGACGCAGCACTCCGGTAGGCGACCGGATCGCGTTGCCGGGCGCGTCGGAAGTGCCGTGCCCGGTCGGCCCGACCCGGTGGCGGATCCAGGATCGCCTACGGAACGACGTCGACGGCCGTCTGGAACAGGCTCAGCACGGAACCACCGAACGCCTGAACGGCGAGCATGGCGGCTATGAACACGAATGCCAGCATGAAGCTGTACTCGACCATCGTCGCCCCGGTCTCGTCTCGGATGTGCAGTAGCATGGGAATTTCTCCCACCCCCTGCATCGGCGGATCGGGCCACAAACCTTGAATCGAGTGTCGCCGCAGGCTGAACAGATGCTCCTGCAGTTCCGACCGGTCTCTCGAGTCGCGGATCTCGGTGAAGGTCATCGGGATGCTCCACATCGGATCAGACGTGGATGAGGATCTGGAGCGTCAGACGATCGAGTCGATCAAGGTCCATGGCGTCTTCAGGGCCCCTGAGACCATCAAGGCCCTGTTCGTTGGGTGAATCCCATTCCGGCCCCGAACGGCACAGTGTCGGATCCCCGACAATCGTGCGTCTGATTGCTTGAGGTCGGTCGTTGTTGTGGCAGGAGGTCATGAATGACGACGAACAACACCAGCACCCACGACGATCGACTCGCTCCGCTGATCCCACTCATAACCGAGGCCTGGGCGGACGGCGAGTTGACCGACATCGAGATCGCAGCCGTGTGCATGGCGCTCATCAGAGAGAGCGACGTGGACGTTTCGTGCAGCGAGACGCTCGGGCGATGGCTGGACGCCAATCGGCCACCATCACCAGAGGAGTGGGCCGACCTCAGACTCCGCCTCGCTGCCTGACCAGTGCCGGTTGGGGTCACTTCGACCGGTGGTAGCGTCGCTCGTAACCAACCGATCAGAGAGGCCAGCGATGTCAGGCAATTCCGACGACTCCGCCAAACCCTTCTTCGAGGTCTCCGAGATCGTGGCGGGCACGTTCGACCCGTCCGGTGCGTCGATCGTCCATCAGGACGACTACCCGAAGTACGAGATCGCAGACGGGGTCATCTTCTGCCCCGTGTTCAACGAGAACACATCGCTGAACTTCGTGACGTTCCCTGCCAACAGTGGCTTCCCTCCGCATACCCATCCCGAGGAGCAGGTCAGCATCATCCGGGAAGGCCACATGGAGTTCACTGTCGGAGACATCACCCAGATCGTGAAGCCGGGCGATGTGATCGTGATGCCGCCCGACATCCCCCACGCGGGCCGCACTTTCGACGAGGCCTGTCGCGTCATCGATATCTTCTCGCCACCACGTTATGGAATGAAGGAACTCCTCGCCGACGCCGACCCGCTTCGCTCAGCCGACATCGATCGCTGGTGGGCCCCCGAAGCCTGATCAGGCGGAGGCGAACAGGGCGCCACTCCGGGTCTCACTCAACAATGCAAGTGAAACCGCGCGGCCTCTCGCAGCGACGCGGGCAGGCGCCCCTGCGCAACGATTCGACTGACGACTGACGACT
>JABMPV010000020.1 GCA_013202595.1 bacterium | reverse complement strand
GCAGGATGAACGCCTCACTATTGGTGCTGAGGTGCTCGGGATCGGCGTGGAAGCCGGGACACTGCAGCACGGTCCAATCCGGTTCGAAGTTGGCGAGTACGTCGGAGTCGAACTCTCTGATGAACATGTTGCGGGCGAACAGGCTGTGCCAAGCCGTCTCGGTGATGACTCGCACGTTGATGCGGTAGTCGGGGTCGGCGCCTGCGTAACAGTCCTGAACGAACACATCCCTGCCCTGAAGGTAGGACTGCAGGCCGAACAGGACGCGGCGGAAGTCGTCGATCGAGAAGGGGCGGTTGACGTCGCCCCACCAGATGTCGTCGATTGATCCGGGTTCTTCGACGATGAACTTGTCGTTGGGGGAGCGGCCGGTGTACTTGCCGGTTCCGACCACGAGCGGTCCCAGGTGAGCGACGTGTGCTTCGCCTCTCCTGATGGACGCCTCATAGAGCGCTCCGGTGGACAGGTTCTGATAGATCTCGGCGACGTTGTTGATGCCCACGTGGGACAAATCGACCATGTGATTCCCCGGTCTCTCTGAGTGTCTCCCAATACTGGTCGGTCCGGGACCGTGTCCTCAAGGAGAACGGACTGATTTCTCAGTCGTTACGGGAGAAGAACCTGCGGATCGAGTCCCACCTGGTGAGGATCGCCCCCGGGATGACCCCGGCGAGGTGGAAGGGGAGGAACGCCCGCGTAACCGGCTCTGCCCCGGCCATCCATGCGATCGCAAAGACGAGCCACACCGAGACACCGGCGAGCAGCACTATCCGTCCGATCTTCTTCCACATCCGAAGGACGCTAACCGCTGTGTGCTCGGCCGGAGCGGGAACACGAGGGAGACATCTCGACATCCTACGGTGGATGACGATCACACGAGGAGGTGCCGAGTGCGATGCTTGGCCGGCATCCTCCTCGCCCCCGTCCTTGTGATCGGGGCATGCGGAGACGACGACGAGGAGCGGAATCAGGAAGGGATGCCGAACCCGGCTTCGGTCTTCTGCGTCGAGCAGGGCGGCGATCTGGACGTCCGTGAGGGAGAAGGCGGCCAGTACGGCGTATGCATCTTCCCCGACGGAAGCGAGTGCGGGGAGTGGGATTTCTCTCACGGTGACTGCGCCCCCGGCGAATGACCCGGAGACCCACGCGTGAGAGCCGCCCGATCGGGCGGCTCTCCTCACGGAGCGGGCGAAGGGAATCGAACCCTCATTGCAAGCTTGGGAAGCTCGTGTTCTACCATTGAACTACGCCCGCAGGTCGCGGCCTGATGGTATCCCGCCGGGGTGCGTCGTCAACTCACCAGGAGGCTGCCGAGGCCCCACCAGGCGATGACGAGGCCGACCACCAGCAAGAACCATGCCCGTCCTCTATGGAGTTCGCCCTCTTCGTCCTTCGGCTTGACCCCTTTTCGGTTCATCCACAGGGCGTATCCGTTGCCGAGCGCCAGGGCTGCGCCCAGGGCGAGCACCAACTGGGCGAGCAGGGTGTCGAGATCGAAGATGTCAACCATTGCCCGCGACGGTAGCGCAGGTCACGACCGATTCGATCGGCCATGACCTGCCGCCTCCGCCCTCTGCTCACTCGACCATCAGAGTGGTGACGAGCGTGTCCACGAGCGCTCCGACCCCGTCGTGCAGGTACTCCCATCCCACGATGACCAGTGACCAGCCGTCGCCGAGCGGCACGACGTAACCGGTGAAGTCATCGCTCAGATAGCGCGATGCCGGGAGTCCGATGACGGTGACGTCCTCGGGGACGGTGAACCCGCCGAGGTAGTTCGCGATATTCGCTGCAGGGCCTGCTTCGAGCATCTCGACCGTGATCGCCGCGGCATCGAACGCCTCGGAGGCGCTCATCCCGGCAAGCGGGTTCGCATCGATATACGAGCAATCGGCCAGGTCGTCCGGATCGTCCCAGACGTACCAACCGTCGGGCACAGCGACCCCGTACCCCTGCTCTTCGTTGATGCACAGGCCTTCGACGGGATCCGGTCCGTCTCCCGGCGCCACGGTCTCGACTGCTGCGAAGTCACAGTTGCCGCCGAAGTCGCATACCCACAACTCGGCGTACATGGCGGTGCCGGCCTCGATGGTCTCCCACTCGTACAGGAGATACGGCATGTCGGACCACAGGCCGATGTCAGAGGTCTGCTCCCACTGCACTGTGCCGTCCTCGTATTGCCGGAGGATCCAGGGGATGAAGATCCCGTTCGCCGGGGGTTCGAACACACCAATCGTCCCGCCGTCGTCGTACAGGTAGACGGTCTCGGTGAACTCCTCCGTCGTCGAGTCGTACACCAGCGAGATGAGGGCGTCCTGCCACTCGTCCGAGTCGGGCGGGTAGTAGGCCACGGGGATTTCCAGAGTCAGCACTGTGACGTCGTCGTTGACCGAGATGTCCTGGTAGGCGATGGCCCTGTCTTCCCCATCGAACAGCGTGAGCACCGTGAGGTCGTATCCGGCCAGGGCAGACGACCCCTCGATGAACCCCTGGTCCTCGCCGTAGAAGGTGATTGATCCGTCGTCCTCGATGACGCCCGAGTACAGCGTCGCCTCCACGGCGTTGGCTTCGGCGGCGATGCCGAAGTCGGCCAACACCCACAATCCGTCTTCGTCGAAGCCCCACTCGGCCTCGTTGCCGACCGGCACGAACGACGGCTGCTCGATCTCGGGGATGGCCTCGCCTGCTGCGTAGTAGGCGTCGAGGAAGCCCATCCACTCGGGTGCTGCAAAGTCACGGTATCCGCCCCAGAAGTGCTCGGGGTATGGCGGGAAATACACGGCCAGGCCGGTTGCACCTGCGGTGGCCGGCCCGTTCTGACTGTCGACGATCGCGTCGTCGAGGGCACGCAAGGCGGCCCGTGCCGGCGTGGTGAGTCCGGGCTCTGCGTCGGCGATCCGCTCGAGCAGATCGCCGAGGTCGATCATGAAGAAGTCGTCCTCGGGGTTGGGGCTGCTCCCGAACTCGACCACCTTGGCCCGCTCTCGCCCGACGGCGGCAGCAAAGGAGTCGGCGTCGTCCGCCATCACATCCGCGAGTGTGTCGAGCGCCGCGGTGAGCTCATCGATCAGTTCGAGGTCGATCAGCGACAGGGTGACGTTCGGCTCGGACTCACCGACGCTGCTCACGAATGTCTCGAGGATGTTCCGGCCGAGGCCGTCTGCCGTGCCTGCGGGGTAGTCGGCCACGTAGGCGAACGCCGAGTAGTCCCAACCGGTCCCGGGTTCCAGTTCCTCGCTGGCAACCATGTAGTCGGCGACCGGTGCCACTGCAACGGCGACGTCGAGTGCGGCCATGAGGCAGGCGTCGAACCCGATGATGTCGAGGTGGTCCACGCCCGTCCGGTCGAGTGCCGCCCGTACGGCGGGTTCGATCTCCCAGGTTCCGAGGATGTCACCGGAGCTGTCGTCGCTCCCTATGCCCTCGGGGGCTCCGTGGTTCCACATCACCAGCGCGTAGTGGTCTGCCGGGTACGCCGTCATGCCTTCGACCATGAAGTCGGTCAGCATGTCCGGGTCCCCCATGTCGATCTCGCCCCAGTCGTCCAACTCCTTGAGTTCGTCGGGGGCGATCTGAATGAGTTTGGCCGTCTCCCAGTCGGGAAGGTTGAGGATCGCACGCTCGGTGAACTCGGCATGGCGGTCGGCCAGGACCACGACGTTGAGGTCGTCTGCCTCCGGCAGTGCAGCCATCTCCTCGAAGTCCCACGCAAGGACCGGCTCCAGGTTGTTGTCGGCGAGCATGTAGACCAGCACTGTCCACGAGCCGCCTGCGAGTGGCACGGTCGTCGTTGTGGTCGGCGCCTCCGTCGTTGTGGTGGTGAGAACCTCCGTGGTCGTGGTCTCGTCCACCGGGGTGGTCGTCGTCGGTGCGACAGTCGTGGAGGTGCCCTGGGCCACAGTCGTGGCGGTCCGCACGGCGTCGTCATCGCCGCCAAACAGCGTCACGCCGCCGATGACGAGGATGGCAACGACCACTGCGGCGATGCCCCATGGCAGGTAGCGCCGCCAGGGTGGCTCGATTCCCGACATCGAACCACCTGGTGGTGGTGGTGGTGGTGGTGGTGGTGGTGG
>JABMPV010000192.1 GCA_013202595.1 bacterium | reverse complement strand
GAGGTGGAGCAGCGTCTGGCCGCTCTGGAAGCCACCGGGCTGAGCGAGCGCATTTCGGGTGAGGGCCCCTTCACTGTGTTCGCACCCGTCGATGCGGCGTTCGATGCAGCACTCGTCGCCCTCGGGATCGATGAGGTGACTCTGCTGGCCGACTCGGAGCTGCTGACATCGATCCTCAGCTACCACATCGTCGAAGGCCAGTCAGTCGACACCACCTTGATGGAGACGCTCGACGGTCTCGAGATCGGCACGGTGCACGGGCAGACGGTGTCGATCACGGCTGCCGGAAGCCGATACTTCATTGGTGATGCCGAGGTGGTGGCGGCCGACTTCGCAGCCGGCAATGGTGTGGTCCACCTCATCGACGGTGTGCTCCTGCCCGATGACGCCGCCGGCGGGCCCGCAACGACGACGACAGTCGTCGGGACCACCGGCGGGACCGAGGCAGAGACGACGACGACATCGACGACCACCACGACCGTACCCCCCACGACGACGTCGACATCGACGACCACGACCACCTTGCCGCCGAGCCCGCCGCCGCTCCAGCTTCAGATCGCGGAGCTCCGCGACCTCCATCCCCTGCTGCGCCTGGGCACCATCACGGTGATGGTGGACATCCTCAACGACGATTACGACCGTCGGATCACCGGTGAGGAGGAGATTTTCCGATTCGTGGAAGATGAGGCTCTGACTCTCGCCAACAGTCTGCTGGAGCAGGGCATCAAGCCGACCGAGCTCGAGGCCGTGCGAACCGATCTCGTTACCAACCCGGCCACTCTGATCCTCCTGCGTGGTCTCGACTCCGGTCAGCGTGAGCGCGCCGAGGCAGGCGTGGCCGACCTGGTGGCCGTGTCACTCCAGGCCAACAGCATCAAGAACGAGGCCGCAACGGAGGCCGCTCGCGCTTCTGCAGCAGACACGGTCACCGACGTGACCTTCGCATGGATTCCCGGCGAGGCAATCGTCAGGGCAAACGAGCGGGTATCGGCCATCCAGTTGCAGGCGATCGAGCAACTCGGACTGCTGGCCCCTGCCGAGCTGCCGCCGCCACTGAGGGCGCTGGCCCTGATCGTGGCCCTCGTGTCGATCCTGGCCATTCTCTTCTTGTGGCGCCTGAATCACGAGTTCTGGCGCGAGTCCAAGCTGGTGGTCCTGTTCGGACTGTTGATCGTGGTCGCCGCCGTCGTCGCACGCGTCCCCGAGTTGGTGAGCCGCGACCGGATCGAGCTTGCCTTCTTGATACCCGCGTCTCTGCTCGGGTATCTGGCCGCCAACCTCTTCGACGCAAAGGTCGCCGTGCTCATGGCGGTTCCCGTGGCCACGTTCGCAGGGTTGGCATCCGGGGACCTGGCTATCACGATCTTCGCTGCCGGGGCGGCTCTGCTGCCGATCCCCCTGGTCTCGGCCGTCTCCAGCCGCGGGCAACTGAACGCGGCCGTGTTCCTGACTGCAGTCGCCCTCGTGCCGTTCGCCGGCACGATCTCGTGGTTCTTCCACGGGTCGGACACCGTGATTCTCGCCGGGCTGTGGGGCGGCGTCTCCGGTGTGATCAGCGGCGTGCTGGCCCTCGGAATCCTGCCGTTCCTCTCGACCGTGTTCGGCGTGACCACCACCCAGACCTTGCTCGACCTCACCGACAGGAATCACCCGGCCTTGCGCCGCCTCGAGGAGATGGCCCCCGGAACGTTCAATCACTCGATCATGGTCGGCACCCTCGCCGGCAAGGCGGCCAGGACCATCGGAGGCAACCCGCTGCTCGCCCAGGCGATGGCGTACTACCACGACTTCGGCAAGACGGTGACGCCGAAGTACTTCGTGGAGAACCAGTTCGGCGTGTCCAACCCCCACGACCAACTCCCGCCCGAGGAGTCGGCTCGCATCATCCGCAGCCACGTGGCGGAGGGGCTCAGCCTGGCACGGGAGTTCCGGATCCCGCCGGATGTCACCCAGGGCATCCTGACCCACCACGGGACCAGCCTGATGCGGTTCTTCTATCACAAGGCCAACGACCTCTACGGCGATGATGTCGACGCGATCGACTACCGGCACAGGGGCCGCAAGCCCAAGTCGAAGGAGATGGTCATCGTCATGCTGTCGGACGCCACTGAGGCGGCCGCCAGGGCAATGGTCCAGCACGAGGATCCGACCAGCGAGAAGCTGCGGGCACTGGTCGAGGGCATCATCGGGGAGAAGGTCGAGGACGGCCAGTTGGAGGAGTCCGACGTCACGTTCGGCGAGTTGACCCGGATCAAGGAAGCCTTCGTCGACACCTTGATCGGCTACTACCACACCCGGATCCCGTACCCGGGCTTCCCGATTGGGCAGCCTCCGAAGTGAGTGTGTTCTTCAGCGACGAGCAGGATGAACCTCTCGATGTGTTCGCACTGAGATCATTTGCGGGGCGGGTGCTCAAGGAAGAGGGTCTCCCCGACACCACCGAAGTCGCCGTGCTGATGGTCACACCCGACCAGATCACCAGCTACAACGAGACCTTCATGGAGCGCTCGGGGCCCACCGACGTACTGGCGTTCCCCGTCGAGGCGTTGCTCCCCGGCGAACCGCCGGAGCAGCGGCCGGGTGATCCACCCATCGCACTCGGTGACGTGTTCCTGTGCCCCACCGAGATCTTCAATCGGGCCAGGGAGGAGCGGTTCGAGGAGGAGGGATTCCTCTTTCTGCTGCTCGCCCACGGCTTATTACACCTGCTCGGATACGACCACGATTCGGATGGCAGTGCACAGACCATGGAGAATCGCGAGGATCAGTTGCTGGCGATGATCGGGAAGACTCTCACATGACGACTCTGGCGATGGTGGTGTCTGCGGTGATGCTCGCATTCGCTGCGGCACTTCGTTGGGGCGGGGCCTCGCTGGTGAGGACCCCACGTGCCGATGCGCTCCGCGATGCGGCAGCGGGCGATGAGCGAGCACAGCGAGTCGCCCGATTGCTCGACGATCGCCCCAATCTGCAACCCGCTCTCGGCCTGGTCCATGCCGCGCTCCTGGTGGCGGCGGCGATTCCCGTGACGTGGGCCGCGACGGCCCTTGCCAGTGGCTGGGTGCTTGCCGTTGCGCTGATCGGCATCGGCGTGGTGATCGTGGTGTTGGGCGACTCTTTCCCTCGATCGTGGGGGAGGGCGAGCCCTCGCACCGCCGCCTATCGCACATCCCGCCTCCTCGCCGGCGCCATCAGGTTCGGCCTGCGGGCATCGGACCTCATGGAATTCGAGGACGATGACGACGACGACCAGGAAGACGACGACGACGACGACGAGGACCACGTGCAGGAGGTCGAACTGATCTCGTCCGTGCTCGACTTCTCCGAGACCCTGGTCAGGGAAGTCATGGTCCCCCGTACCGACATGGTCACGGTCGCGTCGGACAAGGACACCGATCTGGCGCTCGACGTCGTGATCGCTGAGGGTCGTTCGCGGGTCCCGATCATCGGGGAGTCCACCGACGATATCGTCGGCGTGCTGTACGCCCGCGACCTGCTCGGTCTGATGGATGCGGGGACCGGTCCGGTCAATGTCACCGAGATCATGCGCCCGGCCCACTTCGTGCCGGAGACCAAGCACGTCGACGACCTGCTGCGCGAATTGCAGGCCAACAAGGTGCACCTCGCCATCGTCGTGGACGAGTACGGCGGCACCGCAGGACTGGTCACCATCGAGGATCTCATCGAGGAGATCGTCGGTGAGATCGTCGACGAGTACGACAGAGAGGAGCCGATGATCACCCCCGTGG
>JABMPV010000191.1 GCA_013202595.1 bacterium | reverse complement strand
GTACTGGGCGACGTCGGGCCCGAGGGTCCCCGAGATCTTCGTGTGCAGATCGGCGGTGCGCTCCATGACATCGCGCCACGCGGTCTCTGCTCCGATGCCCTCCAGTGACTCCGGCACGATGTACCCGTGTTTGGTGCCGAGGCGCTGCCACTCGATGGTGAGCATCCGGTGGCGCTGCAGGTCACGGAAGATGCCGTAATCGCAGAGGATGTCGAACCGGTAGCCGGAGCGCTCCATCGCCCTTCCGGGCTTGTGGCGGCGATTGGCCCGCTCTCCCACGTATGAGCGGATCAGCCGTTCCCGGTCGACACCGGGGAGTCCTCGCACATGGTCGAGCAGTTGGTCGTCGGGAAGATCTGAGACGGAATAGAGGGCGGCGGCTGCGATGCGGTCCTCCCCATCGGGGTCCCAATCCACGAGCGTGACCTCGGGGCGAACCCGGGGTTCGACGCTCAATTCGCCCGCCAGCTCGGCCATCTGCCTGGTGGTCGCCTCGAAGTAGGCGCTCCAGGCGACACCCCGGTCGGCGACGTCGACCCGCCGCAAGAAGGCAGGGATCACCTTTCGCAGTTCGTGGAGGATGAGGTCCGCATAGGCTCTGACCTCGGCGAGCGGATGCGCCCGCATTCGCAGGAGCAAGGCCTCATAGGCCTGGCCGGTGGCGTAGATGCCGACGTTCGATGTCGTAGACGCAGGCAGCAATCCCCGCAGGTCGTCACAGGCCTTGGCACGGATGGTGGATCGGTAGACGAACTCTGAATCGCCGTCCTGTTTCGGGTACATCGCCCGGTAGAACTCGCTCAGAGGGTCCGTGAACCGGCTGTAGGTGTCGAACACCATGTCCATGGTCGCGCGGTACTCGGCGTCCAGTGGCGAGGACGCGATCTCAGGAGGGACCAGGTAGCGATATCGGTCCCCCAGACGCTGGTCGTAGAAGATGTAGCGCGTGCTCTGCTCGAGGTAGGCGGCGATCCGTCCCCATTCGAGCACCTTGGTGAGGATGTTCGACGCTTGCTCACATGCAAGGTGAATGCCTCCGAGTTGGGCGACGGAATCGTCTCCGAAGTCGGAGAAGACACGCTGGTACAGGACCCTGGCGCGCTCGATGTCGACACCGGCGTGCGCCGAAGGTTCTTCGATTCCTGCTGCGCCGGCATCGTAGAACTCGTCGAGGAACAGGCGGCGCACGGATTTGGGGGAGCGGCTGTATCTGGCGAAGAGCGCTCCCTTGACCACTTCGGGAAGGTTGATGATTGCAAAGACCGGGCCGTCGGTCGATGTGAAGTGGCGTTCGAGCACGGCGATCTCTTCCGGTGTGAACTCCTCGATGACGTACCCCGGCGGAATCGGCGGTCCTGATGAGGTGTGGGAGTCCATGGTCGGCGAGATTACATGCGTGTGATCCCCGCTGCCAATGGTCGGACGAATCGAAGCAGGCGCGGTACCCTCACGGTCGTGACCGGAATTCGCATCGTCGTGGGCGTGATCATCACTGCCATCGTCGCCGTCGCCCTGGTTCCGATGCTCGTTCTGCTCGATCTGGTGGCGGGCGGCAACGGCTGGGGGCTCTGTGGCGAAGGCATCACTTCGTGCGCCACCTCCTACTTCGACGGCCCGGAACTGGCTGCCGGCCTGCTCCTGATGATCTTCCTGTTGCTGGTTCTGTTGAGGATGGCTCTGCACGTCCAGCGAATCATCCTCTCCAGACGGTCGCGTCAACCGGTTGCACGATCCGCGGTCAGGGCCGACGAGTTCCGCGGCTGAGGCGCTCCGCAGAATGGCCGCTTTGTGCTCATGCTCCGGATCCAGCACGCGATGGATCGGGCGACCGGCGGCCTGCGGCTCAGCGGGGCCGGGGCGGTACTCTCCGATGATGGCGAGGTCACGCCGGGCCAGTAGGCCCGAGGAACCCGGTGAGGTGCTGGAGCCGCTCTCGGAGCGGATCCCGGAGTATCTGACTGTCTTTGCAATCGGCTTCGGGATGATCGCCGCTCTGGCGCTGGCAGGATGGGTCTTCTTCGCCTTCACTGCACGTTTCGGCAGGGAGGTCGGTCTGGTGCTGCTGCGTCCGGTCTTCGGTTCGGGGGTCGCTACGCCGGGGTGGGGCTTCGATGCCGGCTACCTCAGCATCCTCGGCTACACCCTGATCATCGTCGGAACGGCTCTCCTGCTGGTGGGCGGATCGAAAGGTGGTGGCTACACCAACATCGGGGTGGGCGCCGTCGAGGCGATGTTTGGAGGGCGCAACAGAGCCCACGATGACTTCGAGGCCGACTCTGACCAGCGCCACGGCGCCGTGATGAAGCGGCAGGATCCGATGGCACGGCTCAAGAGGGGCTTGCGTCCCGAAGCCAACCCGACCGCCTTCTGGCAGGCAGTGGCCGGATTCTCCTACATCGCAATCGGCCTGGGGCTTCTCAGCCTGTGAGATTCAGCCGACCTTCCGGCTGAGCGAGATCACGCAGCCGATCGCAACCGTGACCGTTCCTGCGAGGACGAGCCACGATCCCGTCCCGATCGAACCCCCGGCATCTCTGGCGGCTACCACTGCATCGGCGAACTTCACCGCGGCGAACACGACGGCCGATGCAGCCAGGATCACCGCGGTGCTTCCCAGAACCGTGGGAAGACCTTCGCTCCAAGGTCCGAGCACGACCATCAGCAGCACGAGGCCGAGCGGGATGAACACCGGCCAGGCCTGACCGTCGAAGCCGTCGACCGGGCCGATCACGGGGAAGCTGGCCAAGGGGAGGAGGAGCGCCAGGGCTGTGATCGCAGACCCGGCCAGGGTCACGATCCGCCAGGGGTGCATCGGCTATTCCCGGTTGGAGCCGGGCTCGTCGGTGGGCTCGGGATCGGGGAGCCTCGTGTCGACAGGTGGAGTCGTTCCCGGTGGCTCAGTGTCGCCGTCGAACAGCGGCTGCTGGCCTGCATCGGGGCTCTCGGGGGCCGTCGAACCGGGACCCTCGACCGGGCTGGGAGCCTGCCGGGGCGGAATGCTCTCGGGCTTCGGCCGGGCTGCCGGTGGAGATCCGGCCTGAACAGGTGCCTGTGGTTCCGGCTCCTGCTTCGGCGGCCGCTCCGGCGGCCGTTCCGGCTGTTGCCGGGGTGCTGCGATCGGCGGGGTCTGGCGGGCCTGTTGCGGTGGGCGCACCTGACGCTCGGCCTGCTGACCGGGAATCTGTGGAGTCTGGGCCGGCGGCTTGCGCTCGGGTTGTCGCTCCGGTTGCCGTTGCTGCTGAGGTCCGGGGGTCGTCGTTCCGGCCGGGTCGACCGGGGGCTGCGTGGTCCGAACGGGACGAGGCTGCGGTTCTGGCTGTCGGGGCCCGGTCGACGGGGCCGTCGGCCGGGCCGTGGAGGTGGCCGGGGGGGCGCCCTGAGGCGTTGCCTGAGGATTGGCCGGGGGGCGCCCGGTGCCCTGGGCGGGCTGCCGGCGGGTCTGATGTGGTGACTGGCGAGATGCCGCTGCAACCGGTCCGGTTGGAGCGACCGTCTGCGATGCGGGCGCAGCGGTCGGTGCTCCGTACGACGGCTCCGGACGGGGGCCGGGAACGGCTCCGCCGGTGGGCAGCTTGAACATGCTTCGCACGATTCCCACGAGGATCCCGATCAGCGTCACGAAGGTCCCGAGAACCAGCAAGCGCGGCCCGACCCCGACGGTACCGC
>JABMPV010000019.1 GCA_013202595.1 bacterium | reverse complement strand
GTAGAGACAGGAACCCGACGGCGGTCGAGATGGTGGTGAGGATCATCGGTATCCCGACGCTCTTGAGTGTCGAGCGGACTCGTTCGACCGGGTCGTCCGACTCCTCCACCGCCTCCTGGAAATGGGTCACGAAGTGGAGGCCGTCGGCCGACCCCATCACGATGACGAAGATCGGGACGATGATCGTCACGATGTCGATCCGCACCCCGGCTGCGGCAATGGTCCCGAAGGTCCAGACGGATCCGAGGAACGCAGGGACAAGGGCGAGCACGGACAGTCTGCGGTCTCCGAGATTGGCGTAGAAGATCAGCACGAGCAGCGCGATGACGAGTGGGGGGATCACCAGCAGGAAGAGGCCCAGGTCGTCGAGGACCGAGCCGAAGATGACCGGGTTCCCCGACAGGGTCAATTCGATGCCCTCTGGGGTGTCGAACTCACCGAGTCGACGGGCGAGATCGATCGCATCATCTTCCGGCGTCACCATCACCATGGTGTGGCGCCCGTCCTCGCTGATGAGCAGGTTCGACAGCGGGTTGGATGCCAGAAGCTCCACCACCTGCTCCTCCGGGGCACCCTGGATCAGCAGGGAACTCAGCGGCATCCCAGTCAACGGGTTGACCGTGGGGACCGCGCTGCCGACATCGCCGACTCCCGGAACAGCCGTCAGGCGGTCTCGCAGATCGACGATGGCCAGTACTCCGTCCCTGGACATGAATGTCCGGCCCTCGGGCAGCGACGCCAGCACATTGATGGGATCAGCCGTCTCGTACTTGTCCTGGAGCGACACCCACGCTTCGCCGGCCTCGTTGCCGGATGTGATGAAGCCGCCGACGTCGGCGTTGAACCGCAGCGTGAACATGAAGCCGATCGCGGTGAGCGTCACGACGGCGGTGATAGCGAGGACCACTCTGGATCGACGGACGATGAACCCTGCGATGGTGACCATGGTCTCCTTCACCTGCTGATCCCAGGCTAGGGCGATGGAGAACTCAGTCGGGCCGGTCGATTGCTCGCTCGTCAGCCCACGACCGCAGGAGATCGAACGCCGTCTCCTCGGAGTACGGGCCTTCGTCGAGTCGGTGCTCCAGGAGCATGTCCATGGCCTCGCCGATCACCGGCCCGGGCGGGATGCTCAGGAACTCCATCACGGCATGTCCGTCGATCGGAGGCCTGATGGCTTCCAGCGATTCGGTCTCGCGCAAGGTGGCGATGCGCTCCTCCAACTCATCGACGCCCCTCTGGATCTGGCGGGCCCGCCTCTCGTTCGCCGTCGTCACATCACAGCGCACGAGGGTGTTCAACTCGTCGAGCAGCGACCCTGCGTCACGCACGTATCGCCGGACGGCGCGATCGGTCCACCCGAGCTTGAAGGTGTGCGCCCGCATGTGCAGGTAGACCAGTTGCGACACGTCGGTGACATCGTCCCTGGGGTACTTGAGTTCCTTCATGCGGGAACGGGTCATCCGGGCACCAACCACCTCGTGGTGATGAAACGAGACGCCACCCCCGCCGAACTCACGGGTGGCGGGTTTGCCGACGTCGTGGAACAGGGCGGCGAGTCGGGTGATCCGATCAGGCGGGCACTTACCGATCACAGCGAAGGTGTGGGCCAGCACGTCTTTGTGATGATGCTGCGGGTCGCGCTCCATGGCGAGCGCGGGCAACTCGGGGATGAAACGGCCGGCGAGACCGGATTCCACCATTCCTCGCAGAGCAGCCTCGACGTGCTCACCGACCAGCAACTTGTCGAGTTCATCCCTGATCCGCTCCGCGCTCACGATGTCGAGACGGCCCGACATCCCGTCCACCGCCGCCAAGGCGGTCGGGTCGGCGTCGAACCCGAGCACCGACCTGAACCTGAACAGGCGGAGCATCCGCAGCGGATCGTCTCCAAACGAGATCTCCGGGTCGAGTGGGGTCCGCAGGATCCCGCGTCCCAGGTCGACCAGACCGCCGTGGGGATCGATCACCTCGGGTTCGGGAAGGAGGCGGAGCGCCGTGGCATTCACGGTGAAGTCGCGCCTGGAGAGATCGGTCTCTATGTCGTCGGAGTAGGTGACGCGGGGTTTGCGGCTCTCATC
>JABMPV010000190.1 GCA_013202595.1 bacterium | reverse complement strand
CGTCCTTGCCGGATGACGCCCCTGCCTCGCCCTGAACATCGCCAACGTTCCTGGCCAGAGCACTAGTTGGTCATCAGTCGTCGGCCATCGGTTGTCAGTTGTCTGTTGTCGGTCGGGTATCCGGGTGCCCGACAGGGCAGTCCGGGGAGGGCCGGCGGAAACCGGTCCCCTCGATCGGTCAGTGACACTGCCGGCATCGAAGCGACGCAACACGGCGCAGTGCCACTCGACTTCCCCCGGAACACGGCCCAGGTTGGCCCCTTTGCGGCCCGGCAACACCGCCCCCCGTTTCCCCCGCTCCGCAGGGCCAACCCATAAAGTGGTCGAGTTTGACTGACAACTGACAACTGACGACTGACGACTGACGACTGACGTCGGACGTCGGACGTCGGACGTCGGATACCCTCTGACCATGCGCCGTCTGGGTTTCCTCGTCCTCTTCGCCGGTCTCGTGGGAGCGGGGTGTGGGCTCACCAGTGCGGATCGGCCGTCGTGCCTCGCCGTGGCGGAGGCATACATGTCGATCGTGCGAGAGACCGTCGACGAAGGGGTTCCACCCGATGTCACACAGAGGACGATCGACCGGACTCAACTGGCACTCGATGCAGCCATCGACGACGGCAACGTGGACCAGGAGTCGAGATGCCGGTTGATCCTGCGAGTCGCTGTGGCGGCTCGTGATCTGAGCACTGAGGATTTCGCCACCGTCTGGGCCGTCCTCGAAGAAGAGGGTTTCGACCCGTCCCGATAGTCGCGGTCGCTACTCGATCTCGACGATGAGTTCTCCTCCGGAGACCTCTGCCTTGAATTTCGCTTCCTGCTCACCGGGACCTTCGAATTCCACCTTCACATGCAGTGGCCCACCGTCATCGATCTCCACGGCCCATCCCGCATCAGGAGTCGTCGACACGAGCGACACTCCGCCGGAGCGAGACCATCTCACAACGACCGAGCCGCCTGATGTCCGGAAGGCGACCACTTCCTCTGCATCGGGTGTCGTCGTTGCGGTGGTGGAGGGAAGCGTGGTGGTGACAGGGATCGTCGTGGCGACGGGGACCGTTGTGGCGACGGGGGCCGTTGTGCCCACCGAAGCGGTGGTCGACGTCGTCTCCGGGTCCGTGGTCGTGGTGAGCGGCGCCGACGTCGACGTGGTCGGAGGTGTCGTCGATGTGGTCGTCGCTGCAGTGGTTGGAGGCGAAGTCGACGTCGGCGCCGTCGATCTGGCGACTCCGAGTGCGTCCACCTCCGCTGCGGACAGCGGCAGCGCAACCGGGTCCGCGACCTGATCTCCCACCGCACCCACGGCGGCCCACGCCACCACCGCGGCGAGAGCCGTCGCCGTCACCCAGAGCCCGGTCAGAAACATGATCCGTCGCATGGCGCCATTGTCGTCCGAGGAAGCCCAAGAGCGTCGGAACGGATCCTCAAGATGGCCTGAAGGTGCCGTCTCGAGCCACGCCGGTGTCTACGCTCGCCTCATGGCGAGCATCGTGGTCGTGGAAGACGACCTCAGAATCAGAGAGATGGTGAGCCGCGTCCTGGCCGACCAGGGGCACGACGTCGAGTCTGCGGGGACGGCCATGGCCGGTCTCGAGCGGATCGTCAAGGGGGTCACCGACCTGGTGATCCTGGACCTCGGCCTCCCCGATCTCGACGGCGGGGAACTCCTCACCATGGTGAGAGCAGTCAGCGACGTGCCGATCGTGGTCGTCACGGCGCGCAGCGGTGACGCCGAGGTCATCCGCATCCTCGACGCGGGCGCCGACGACTACCTGGTCAAGCCATTCACGTCGGGGCAGTTGGCCGCCCGCGTGCGCGCCGTGCTCCGACGCGGCACAGGGACAACCCCGGAAGGGCCGACTGTGGTGGGTGGCCTCACCCTCGATCGGTCGGCCCGGGAGGCGATGCTCGATGGGAACCCCCTCGATCTGAGTCCCAAGGAATTCGACATGCTCTTCTACCTGGCGAGCCATGCGGGCGAGGTGATCACCAAGCGGGATCTCCTGGCGGAGGTGTGGCGCGAACCGTACGGGGGCAGCGAGGGGACAATCGACGTCCACCTCTCGTGGCTGCGGAAGAAACTCGGCGAGTCGGCCGCAGAGCCCAGGTATCTACGAACCGTCTATGGCGTCGGCGTGAAGTTGATCGATCCGGAGCCGTGAGACGCCGCCTCTCCGTCCTGGTGTTTGCCGTCACGTCGATGGTGGTGGTTTCGTTCATCGTCCCTCTGGGATTGCTCGTCAAAGAGCAGGCTGCCGACCGGGCGCTCGGGGCGGGACAGCGCACAGCCCAGTCGGTCGCGGCCGCCCTCGCCGTCGCATCGACGCTCGACCCGGCGGGGATCACCCCTGCGGCAGCCGAGACCGTCATCGCCATTACCGACCCGGGAGGGACCACAACGGTCTTCCTCCCCGACGGTTCCATCGCCGGAGCCGAGGCCGATCCATCCGTTGCCGTTGCCACCGCACTCACCGGAGTCGCGCTCACAACCGAGACCGCCACCGGGGTAGAAGTGCTCGTCCCCGTCGCCGGCACCGATGGCACCTATGTGGTCAGGACGTTCCTCTCCGGTACAGAGATCACCGACGGGGTTGCGAGGGCGTGGATGATCCTCGTGCTGCTCGGCCTGATCCTCATCGCGGCTGCCGTGCTCCTCGCCGACCGATTGGGCCGGACCACCGTGCGGCCCATCACGGAGCTGTCGAAGGCCGCCAGGGCGGTCTCGAGCGGAAACCTCGATGTTCGAGTCGAACCGGACGGCCCCCTCGAGGTGGCGGCGCTGGGGCGGGCATTCAACGACCTCACCGACCGCCTCGACGATCTCATGGCGGCCGAACGAGAGTCTGTGGCCGACCTGTCGCATCGCCTGAGGACACCGTTGACATCACTCAGACTCCAGGCAGAACGCGTGGCAGGCCGCGAGGCATCGGAACGCCTGCTCGAGGACATCGATCGACTCGGACGCCAGGTCGACGGCCTCATCACAGAGGCCAGGCGCGGCACGCCTGCGGGTCCGCGACGGGCCGATCTCGCCACAGCAGCAGCCGACAAGTCGGCATTCTGGGCGATCCTGGCCGATGAGCAGGGACGAGTCGCCACCGTGACCGTGCCCGGTCACGAGGTCATGGCCGCCTGCACACCACCCGAAGCTGCCGATGCCGTCGAGGCCCTGCTCGAGAACGTGTTCTCCCACACCGACGCCGGGGTCCCCTATTCGGTCACAGTGACAGAGGACGAGAAAGGGGCCGCCATACTCGTCATCGAAGACGGCGGCCCCGGTTTCCCGAGGGGCTTCTCACCCGGTCGGGGCGTCAGCGGCGGCGAGTCGACGGGCCTCGGCCTCGACATCGCCATCAGGGCGGCCGTGCGCAGCGGCGGCGACGCCGGTATCGACCGGTCGCCTGGGCTGGGCGGCGCCAGAGTGACGCTTCGATTCGGGTCGCCCGCGCTCTGAAGCGATCCTCCACACGGTGAGACCGACGACCATCGAGATGGCCGACCCGTACATGGTGAGAACCATCGGTGACATCGTGTCCGTGCCTGCGGCGATCCCGTGATACGCCGCCGCGGCGAATGCTCCGAACGACAAGTAATGGATCGCCTTCCAGGCATTTCGTCCGATGCGCGCCCTGACGTAGAACGACCCGCTCACCACCACGACCAGCCACATGGCGACGACACCCATGGCTGTCGCAACGGGCTGCCATGTGGCCAGGCCGGGAACGAGCAGTTCAGGGATCGAGAAGGGGACGAACCGGTCCACGGCCAGGAACCCCAGGTGGGTGACCGTGGCCAGAATCGACGCTACAGCGAGGCCCTCGTGGGCATAGGTCAGCATCTTCTTCGAAGGGTTCCTACCAAGGATCCCCGTGGAGACCAGCAGTCCCCATCCCACCGACAACGTCAGCATCACGAATGCGACGAGTCCCGATGCCCTGATCACGAACCATGTGACACTCATGCGGCCACCTCCAGATCTCCGGTTCCGTACACACTTCCGTCGGCCCAGCAGACCACGGCGCCCCCGAGCCACGACTGGTCTGCCGCCCACGCCAATCCATCGGCCCCGTGGAGAAGAACGGCCTTTGCGCCAGCCTCTGCCTCTGCGGACGTCCGGGCCATCACAGAAGCCGACACAACAGGCGACCGGGCGGGTTCACCCGTTCGCGGATCGATGATGTGATGGGCATCGAGTCCTCCAACCTGCCACCGCCGACGGGCAGTCGACGAGGTCGCCAGAGCGCCGACTCCGACATGCAGCGAGGCCGCCGTCCCGCCAAATGGGTGAAGCACGTCTACCACGAGCCGCGGGTCGGCCGACCTGAGGTCGCCACCGGCAGATGCCACGGACGCCAGACCAGTCTCCACGGCGCGGTCGCAGGTCCATCCCTTGGCGATTCCGCCGAGGTCCATCAGAACACCGGGGACACGCTCGATCGCCGACCCGGATACCTGCCACACGGCCGCGGGCGTCGGCCGGGGAGCCGACTCGGGCGGGATGATCGTCTCGAAGGAGACGTCGTATCCCCAGTCGACGATTGATACACCGACCGCCGGATCCACCAATCCGCCCGTGGCCCTGCGCATCTCATCGGCAGTCCGGAAAAGGTCGGCGAGCACGGGGCCGAGCGGGACGATATCCGAATCCGATCGATTGACCGCGGTCAACTCGCTCGAGGCATCGAACCGACTGGCGGCACTCTCGACGGCGGTGAACCATCGCATGACGGCAGCGGCAGACTCCTCGTCGGCGGTCCTGGCCCACGCTGTGGTGCCCATCGCAGCGAACGTCGTCTCTACCGTCATGACCCGCTCGATGTGGTCGCGGGTGGCGCCTGCACCACCCTGGTCACGGTCACCGTTCGCACGATCGGCTCGGCGGTCACTGTGGGCCGCTCAGCCGGAGTGTGCCTGATGACCACCAAACCGTTGGCAGGCAGCGCCGGGATTCCGGGGATCGCATCTGCCTCGGTCATCACCACCGTGGGCGCCTGCTCCGGCACGACGGGCAACTCAGCCGGGGCCATCGCCACCCTTGCGAAGATCGCCGTCACCCATCCGACGGCCAGTGCCACCCATGCGATCAGCTTGAAGGACCGCAATGCGGGGAATCGATCGAGAATCATCTCAGGCCCCTCATCGTCGCCACCGGGTCGGATGCCGGAAGGCCCGGCACCGTTATTGCGATCCCACGGTCGGCCAGGACGGCCGAGACGCTAGCCGGGAGTCCTGACCCGTCACCGGCAGGGAGCACCTGGGCGAATCCGCGCTCCACCAGCACCGCTGTGACGCTGTCGGGAAGATCTGTGACCGATCCGATGGGAGCGGGGGTCTCGACGACCCTTGTCGTGGTGATTCCCGTCTGCTCGGGAACGGGGATCGGTTCGACCCCGCTCCCGAGTGTGAGCACCGTCGCCAACCCGAAGGCGGCCAGAGCGAGCGCTCCCAGGGGTAGTGCCATCTCTCGCATCAGTCGTCCTCGTTGTCCTCGTCGTCGTGGTGGTCGTCCTCTTCGTCCTCGTCGTCCTCTTCGTCCTCTTCGTCGTGGTCGTCGTCCTCGTCGTCCTCTTCGTGGTGGTCGTCGTCGTCGATGTAGCCGCCGGTCTGCTGAGCCGAGGCGGCCACCACTTCGATGGTCTCGATCACCACGATCTCCTCGGGTGCGGCGAGGATCACCTCAGAGGCTGCGGGCAGCGGCGTGCCGGCCTCTCCACAGACCTGGCGTAGAGCATCGAGGGCCGCAATCTCCACGGCTGTGGCAGTGCCTGCTTCTTCGGAGGCAACGAGGCTCAGTCCGTCCTGACCGCACGCCAGGGTCAGGTCGTCGGCTGCCGTGGTCGTCGTCGAGGTCGAACTCGTCGTCGGCGTGATCTGCGACACAGCGCCGGCTGTGGGCTGAGCAGCCACCGGAACGGCATCGTCACCGAGAATCGTTCCGGCCCCGTAGGCGACCGCCGGTCCGGCCAGCAAGCCTGCAACCACCGCTATCGCTGCTCCAACGCGTCGTCCCTGCATGTCCATCTCCTTGTCGTAGGTGATGAGTGACATGGTGCAGGGCACGCCCTTAAGGGCACCGGAAGGAGCGTGGAAGAGCGTCGGAATGTTTCCCGAGGTCGTTTTCGGTCGGTTGGAGTGGTTCCGGTCGATCGAGAATCGGCGCGGCTTCACACCGGCCCCAACTCGCGACGATGGTCAGGGTGTCGGAATGAAGGTCTCGAACATCTCGATGACGATCGATGGGAGCGCAAGGACAGTCATCGTCCCGGCGTCGGCCGCAAACGCCAGCGCATAACCTGTCCCGCCGCCGGTGGTCAGCCAGGCGTACGCATGGATCAGCTCGCCGTCCTCCGAGTAGACCAGATCGAAGTACTGCCAGGTGAAGCCGCTGTGCTCCACCGTGGTCTCCTCGAGGATCTCGAGATCCTCCGGGGCCTCGGCGAAGACCAGATTGACATAGGCGTCGAGCGACCCGTCACCCGGGATCGCCTCCTCCACGAGCACCGTGACATAAACGCCATCCGCAGCGGGATGAGTGAACTCCGTGGAGTCCCCGAACTCGTCCACATCCCAATCCTGCGGGTATGAAATCGTGAACCGGCCGTCGGGGTCCTCATAGGGGACAAGGGCCCCGGAGACCAACCCCGGAAACTCGATCGTCATGGCGGAATCGTCGAGAGCGGTGACCGTGAAGGCCATCTCGAGAGTGAAGACATCTCTCTCGTCCGCGAAGACGCCCTCCATCGATGCCTCGAGGACCACGCCTGTCGAAGGGTCGACGGCGATCCTGACGACGAGCGCTTGGACGCCGCCCAACCCCCCGCCCACTGTCTCGTTGATGAACAGCGCGAGAAATTGCTCCGCTCCGGCTCCCTCGAAGGCGTAGAGGTTCGCAGGCCGATCGCCCACAGAACCGAGATCTCCATCGGATGACCCAAGCGTGGCCAGCATCTCCGGTGTCGGCAGGATCCCACCGGACGCGACAGACATCACACCGAAGCGATCGTCTATCTCATCATCGAGGTCAACCTGGTCGACATCCCCGTCCTCCTCGATCAGCACCTTGTCGCCAATGGCGACCGCCCGGAAGTCGAGACGCTCGACGCCGGTCATCTCGTCGCTGCCCTCCGCCACCGATCCGGTCTCGG